>NZ_JANEWH010000003.1:0-92279 GCF_028069715.1 Kluyvera sp. Awk 3
AATAATAAGTATAGACCAAGTACTTTATTATTGACGTTTTACAATCACGCCATCGCATCCGAAATATGTTATTTTGTTAGCGCACTTAATTAATGCAATTGCCAGATTACCCATCCTATATAGACATAAACATGCGCACGACATAACCATTCGCGCCGCTATAGATTACATTCAGGATAGGGCGCTTCGCGCGCTGCGGATACCAAAGATGACGAATATCGCTACCTCTCTGGAAGAAAAATCACTGCTGATTTTCAACCACCTCAATAAAATGGATAAATTCTGGAATACCTATTCCATGGAGCTTATCACCCAAATCACCGCCTCCGAGCGCATGTATCATCACCAAATTCAACCCAGCGAAAAAGGTCGCTTAAGCATCAGCGTATTTAGCGGTGTTAATATTCATATCATCCGCTCAAGCATGTTTGGTGAAATCCAGATCCAGTTTGAGGTCGAATCCGGGACGTTGGGACGTATTGAGCTCCCGCCAGCCTGTATCGACGTACATGGCAATCTTGATCGCTGCATTCCCGTTCAGGATAAAACCGGGGTGTTTACGCACTATCTCGAACGCCTGCAGGTGGTCTACGACACTCTTTTAGCGCTGTCAGTAGAAAAGGCGTAAACCATGATTGTCAGGCCAGAGCAAAGCTGGCTGCGTAAATTATTCTCGTGGCGCGGCTCCATCATGCGAAAAATCTCGCCTCAGCTTTGCTTCTTTATCATGCTCAACATTGCCTATCTGTTTGTGCTGCCGCTATTGCACCTGCACGGCATTATGGCAAAGGAAAGCTCGTTCTACTTTATTGGTATCTCTATTTCGATATCGGTGTTTCTTGGCTTTCGCAATAACACGGCGTGGCTTCGCTACTGGGAAGCTCGCAAGCTGTGGGGGGATTTGCTGATTGTCAGCCGCTCGTTAATGCGTGAAGTTATTAACACCACCAATACCAGCGCAGAAGAGAAAAAAGTGGTGCTGGATTTGATCGTCACCTACTGCACCACGCTGAAAGCCAAGCTGCGCCACGGACCGGTGCCGATTTCCCGCGCGCTGGACTACCAGCACCTTACTACGCCCTGCAACGCGCTGTTGCAAAACGTGGGGCAGTGGCTGTATCAGCATCGACCAAATGATTTTGTGTACCGCAATTTCAACCACTATCTGAATCAGATGAGTACCATTCAGGGCGGCTGCGAACGCATCAGCAACACGCCAATCCCTTATGCCTATTCGCTGCTGCTGCATCGTACGGTAGGGATTTTTTGCGCCGTGTATCCGCTGCTGCTGATTCACGACTTTGGCGTTTTGACGCTGCTATTTTCCATTTTCACCACCTACGCGCTGCTGGCCCTCGACGCGATTGCCACTGAGCTGGAAGACCCTTTTGGTACGGAAGATAACGACTTGCCGCTCAATGCCATTTGCAACGCGATAGAGATAGATCTGCGGGAGATGGTCAAAGACAGCCTCATCCCGCCAAAACTGAAACCGGACGCGCACTATCGTCTGCTGTAATCGCATTGCGTGACGCGAGATGCGTGGAGGTTACGGGGTGTACCATCCGTCCCATCGCGCGTCGCGCATCCTTCTTAACGAATCACCTCATAGATAGATCGCTGTATCAGCAGCCATTTTTTACTTTCCGCATTACCCGTAGCCTGATTGCGCCGCTGCGCGTTATCCACCGCCTGCCGCTGGCGGGCCACGACCGCCGGGGTCGTGCAGAAGGTCTGAAGATAGGATTTCCGCACCGTATTAAGCGGCGCTCCCTGTGACATCTCGTGCGTAAGGGTATTGATAAACCGTCGGCAGGGCTTCGGCTCGTCCATCTGCAGGCGGTAGCGTAAGAGCAGATTGAGCACCGTTTGATGACCAGCGGACATCGCCAGATCGGTCCAGGCCAGTTGCCAGTTCATCCCGCCGCGTAAAAAGAGTTCGGCCACCTCAATATTATTGCTGTCGATCGCCGAACGCAGCGCATTACTGTCCCAAAGAATCCCGCGCCGAGCCAGAATTTCACGGGGCGAAGGCGTCGCACGCGCCTCCGCAGCGGTCGCCTGTTCTTCAATCGGCGAGACCGCAGACGGCACCACCTCTGGCGTCGCGGTGAGAAGCCAGATACCGCCCAGCGCCATCACCAGCACGGTTACGCCGACCGCACTCCACAGCACGGCGGCAATAATGCGTTCTCGCGTATCGGCACGCTGTCGCGTTTTCTGCGACAGCCGCTCGATGCTGTCGGGAATGGGCCGACCATCCAGACCGTAGGCACGCGCATAGTCATGCGCCCGCTCCCAGAACTGCTGGACCTCAGCGCCGTCTGCGGCCATCAGGCTGGCGGGATTAACGCGGGTGCGCCCCTGCTCATAGGCGCGCTGAACCGGCGCGGCAATCTGCTGCGCGTATAAGTCCAGCAGCAGGCACTCCATTTCCCCCAACGTCCGGTGAGCAAGTACCGAATTTCGCATCCGCCGGATGTCATCAAGAAACAGATGCAGCGTTAAGCGCTGCTCAACCAGAAACGTCAGCGCGGTCGCATAGTTGAAGAACGAAGTAAAATGGCGGGAGAATGTTTTCTTATCGACAAGCAACAGCGCCATCTCGCTGAAGGTCATGCCGTCAAGCATCTCGCCCGACGGGCTTCGCGAGTGCCAACGGGCGCACGCTTGCGGCCCGAACTGCGACTTCAGAAAATGATGCAAATGCGGTTCATCAGGCCAGGCCTCGCCGATCAGGCCGCGGATAGTCAGCTCAACGGCCCGAAGCTGGCGCAGCGCTGGCTCCTGAAGCTGTTCGCCGTCACTGGCATAGCCGGTGTTGAACATGAGCAGAGGCTGCTGCTGTTTGATTTGTTCCAGCGTTACGACAAAGCGCAGCGCCGCAATCAACTGGTTCTCCGTCGCCCCTTGCCCGTGTTCATACGAGGGGATCCCCTGCTGAAGGTGGCGCAGTTGCAGCATAAATTCACTTAGCTGGCTGTCGTTGATGCCGAGGCGTTGGGCAACGGCGCCCCAGCCGCCGAGATTCAGCCGGGCCTGATCCAACTGCTCCAGAAACCAGCGGGGATCTTTACCCTCCGTCACGCGGAGCTTAAGCAGAGTGAGTATTTCAATGGAGGCCTGGCGAATAATGCTCAGGCAATGCTCAAAGTGCTGACCAACCTGACGCGACGACGTCGACATCTTCACGTTCCTTCACCAACAGCAAGGCCGTTTCGCCTTAGGGTTAATATGTTATTTTTCTGTTATTTTTGTCGTTACACCATAGACGAAATCAGGCAAATTAACAGTCCTGTGCCCCCACTCAGAATGTGAAATTATGATCGCGCTCACCACCGAACGTTTAGTCTGCACACAGCTTGTCGACCGCGACTGGCCCTTCTTTCTCGCCCTTCAGCAGCACCCGCAGGTGATGCGCTTTGTGGCGGACAAACGCAGTGAGAGCGAGATCCGCGCCGCCTTTGATTCCCGACTGCCTCACTGGTCGCCCGGTGACGCACACTGGCTCTGTTTGCTGGTTCGCGACAGGCAGAACGCGGCGCTCGGCATCACCGGCTATATTCATCGCGACCATGACTGTGCGGAAGTGGGATTTTTATTCGCCCCTGAGTCGCAGGGCAGAGGCTACGGCACTGAATCACTGCGTGCGGTGTGCGACTATGCCTTTAGCACCGGCGGTATTCGTCGGCTCACCGCGACGGTCACGGCGGGCAATATGGCCTCGCGCCGCACCCTGGAAAAACTCGGATTCCGTCTTGAAGGCGAGCTGCGCGAGAGCTATTTCCTCGCCGGGCAGTGGCACAACGACTGGCTGTTTGGCCTACTCAACCACGAGTTTGATAATTCACCGTCATCCGGCCAATAGGCGGGTGAGCCCCGCTCTTTTACACTTCTCGCGTTACCGGGAGAGAGAGCATCATGAGCACAGGCATCACCATGCCGAGCCGGCAGGGTTTGGCATTTATTAAGCGTTTTCAGGGGCTTTCGCTGGAGAAATACCGCGATGCGGAGGGGTTTTGGGTGATTGGCTATGGGCATCTTATTCATGACCGGGAACGCTTTGATACGCTGTTAACCCACCCGCAGGCAGAGGCGCTGTTTGAACGGGACGTGGAATATTATCGGCAGGTGCTTCTTCAGTGCATCAACGTACCGCTGGAACAGCATCAGTTTGACGCGCTGCTGTCGCTGGCCTTTAGCCTCGGGCCTGAGGGCGTTCAGCTATCACCGATAACACAAGAGATTAACCGCCAGGATTTTAACGCCGCGCTGGCCGAGTGGCTTCGCGCAGGAGAGCAACAGAGCAGCCTGGCGCGCCAACGCCAGGCTGAAGCCGCGTTATTCCAGACCGCTTGGCTGTAAATCCTGGCGATGATTAAGCAGCATCGCCGCCTGGGTACGATTCTTCACATCCAGGCGGCGGTACAAAGACTCCAGGTGGGCTTTCACCGTTCCGGCGCTAATATTCAACGTCCGGCTAATCTCTTTATTGGTTTCTCCGTTCGCCAGCAGGGTTAATATTTCTCGCTGACGCTGGCTTAAGTTATCCAGCCCATGTCTCGTTTGCTCATACTCCATCCGCCAGTCGCCCGGCAGGCAAATTAACCCGCGCATCACGCTTTTGATGGTTTGTACAAATACCTCTACGCTGGCATCGCGCGGAATAATCGCCTGCACATTAAATGCCATCATATTGCTGAGCCAGGCCTGGTTATATTCATTGACGATGATGATGCATTTAGACTCCGGAAACTGCTGAAACTTCTCCTGCAACAACCACTGGCAAAATCCGGGGTCCATTCCCCCATCCAGAATGAGCAGCGCATCCGGATGCTGTAACAACTGCCGCCACAGGTCATCGGCCTGGTTGACGGCACAAACATCAATTCCTGGAATGTGTTCCTGTAAGCTAATTTTCATTCCATGAATAAATATTGACTGCCTGTCAAACATGACTACCTGCATAACGGTTTCCCCATTAAAAAAATAAACTGTTCTTAATGACCGGAAGAGTAATCCTCGCGGCATGAAATAAGAACTCGCCGTTTGGCCAGGGGCATTTTACGTAGATAAGCGGCGATCTAAACATCATAATTATGAATAATTACAACCCTGAGAGCGCCATTACGCATTCACATAACTCATCACATCATGATTAAGGAAAAACTGAGAGAAAGGGCTAATGATAAATATTATTTGGCGAAATGTAGATTACCGAAGGAAAAATAGAAAGCGCAAAATGAAATAAGCCCGAATTCGGACTTATTTCAGCACAATATGAAAAGTGCGTAGCGCTTACAGGAACATCCCACCCGAAACTTCAATACGCTGCGCGGTCATCCAGCGCAGATTGTCGCTGAGCAGGGCGGCGATAGCGTCGCCGATATCGTCCGGCAGGCCGACACGGCCTAGCGCGGTTTGCGAGGCCACGTATTTATTCAGCTCTTCGTTGTCACGCACGCGTCCGCCGCCAAAGTCGGTTTCAATGGCCCCTGGCGCGATACTGTTGACGGAGATTCCCCGCGCGCCGAGTTCTTTTGCCTGGTAGCGCGTGAGGACCTCCATCGCCCCTTTCATGGACGCGTAAGCCGCGTAGCCCGGCAGTGCAAAGCGCGCCAGCCCCGTCGAAACGTTAAGAATGCGCCCGCCGTCAGCCATCAATGGCAGAAGCTGCTGGGTGAGGAAGAACGGCCCCTTAAAATGAATGTTCATCAGCTCATCGAACAGCGCTTCCGATGTCTCGGCAAACGGTGCATAGAGACCAATACCGGCGTTGTTCACTAAATAATCAAATATCTCCCGCCCCCACACCTGCTTAAGCTGCGTTTTCACCTGCCCGGAAAATGCCGTAAAGCTCGCAGTTTCGCTGACGTTCAGCTGCAATGCCACCGCTTTCGCCCCTGTTTGTTCCACTTCGGCGACAACCTGCAGGGCAGCATCACGTTGGCTGTTGTAGGTAAAAATAATATCCGTTCCCTGTGCGGCGAGCTTCAGCACTGCATTTTTTCCCAATCCACGGCTGCCGCCGGTCACAATCGCAATACGCTGGTTCATAGGAAACCTCATTTCAGGTGGTGTGTACGTTGAGAACAAGCTTATTAGGTGATAAAAGAACAATAAATACTGCTAATTACGCTTCACTGTCTCACTTACGACAACAATAGGTCATTCTGATGGATAAAATTCACGCAATGCAGCTATTCATCCGCGTGGCCGAACTGGAGAGTTTTTCCCGTGCGGCCGACACGCTGGGCCTTCCTAAAGGTAGCGTATCGCGACAGATTCAGGCGCTGGAGAATCACCTTGGCTGCCGCCTGCTGCACCGCACTACCCGCCGCGTGCTGCTGACGCAGGACGGGATGGTCTACTTTGAGCGTGCTAAAGATCTCCTGAGCAATCTTGATGAGCTGGACGGCATGTTCCAGAACGATCCCAGCAGCATCAGTGGTCGATTGCGGGTGGATATGCCGGTCGCTGTCGCCCGGAACGTGGTCATTCCCCGCCTGCCCGACTTTTTGCAACACTATCCCGGTATCGAACTGGAACTCAGCAGCAGCGATCGCCTGGTGGATGTGATTCGCGAAGGGTTTGACTGCGTGGTACGCGTCGGTACGCTGAAGGATTCGGGACTGATTGCACGCCCGCTCGGTAAGCTCACCATTATCAACTGCGCCAGCCCGGCGTATCTCGCCCGCTTCGGCTATCCGGAATCACTGGAAGATCTCAGCAGCCATGCGCTGGTACACTATGCGGTAAACCTCGGCGTGCGTCCGCAAGGCTTTGAAGTGGCAAGGGACACCGGAACGCAATGGGTGAAAACAGGCGGAGTGCTGACGGTAAACAGTACCGAAACCTACCATGCGGCCTGTCTGGCAGGGCTGGGCATCATTCAGGTTCCGCGAGTTGGCATCCGCGATGCGCTCCGCGACGGCACACTGGTGGAAATTCTGCCGCAGTATCGGGCGGAACCGATGCCGGTATCGCTGATTTACCCTCACCGCCGCAACCTGTCGCGCCGGGTGCATGTGTTGATGGAGTGGTTAACCGAGGTGCTGCGCGACTATGTCGATTGAATCTGGCACCGGGTCCGGTTGGGGCAAACAGCACCGACTCCGCAGAACCCTCTATACTTAAGTAAAAGCAATAAAAAGGAAATTTCCCCTGATGACGTCGGAAAACAACGACAAACGTCTACAGCAAAAGGCCAGCAAAGCGCTGGATACCGTCACCAGCACGGCGCAGAAGATTCAGCGCCGCCCGGTCATCGCCCACCTGATTCGCGCCGCCGAGCGCTTCAATGACCGAATGGGTAACCAGTTCGGTGCGGCGATTACCTACTTCTCATTTTTATCGATGATTCCGATCCTGATGGTGTCGTTTGCCGCCGCCGGTTTTATCCTCGCCTCACATCCCACGCTACTTCAGGATATTTTCAATAAAATCCTCAACAACGTCAGCGACCCGACGCTGGCCGCGACCTTAAAAAGCACCATTAATACCGCCGTCCAGCAGCGTACCACCGTCGGCCTGGTGGGTCTGGGGATTGCCCTCTACTCTGGCGTGAACTGGATGGGTAATCTGCGCGAAGCGATTCGCGCGCAGTCGCGTGACGTCTGGGAACGCACGCCGCAGGACCAGGAGGCCATCTGGGTAAAATACCTGCGTGACTTCGTGTCGCTGATTGGCCTGTTGGTTGCGCTGATTGTCACGCTGTCCATCACCTCGGTGGCCGGTTCCGCCCAGCAGATGATTATCTCCGCGCTGTACCTCGACAGCATCGAGTGGCTGAAACCCGCCTGGCGACTGATTGGCCTGGCGATCTCTATCTTCGCCAACTACCTGCTGTTCTTCTGGATTTTCTGGCGTCTGCCTCGCCATCGTCCGCGTAAGAAGGCATTGATTCGCGGCACCTTTATTGCCGCCATCGGTTTTGAAGTGATTAAAATTATCATGACCTGGACGCTGCCAACGCTGGTGAAATCGCCTTCCGGCGCGGCGTTTGGTTCAGTGCTTGGCCTGATGGCGTTCTTCTACTTCTTCGCCCGCCTGACCCTGTTCTGCGCCGCGTGGATCGCCACCGCAGAATACAAAGATGACCCGCGCATGCCGGGAAAAACACATAGCTAAGCGCGACGCTGGGCTGAAAACTTCAGCCCAGTCCATCGTTTCAGCATATAAATCCAGCCCGTAACTTTTATTTAACAAAAAACCAGTTTTATCATCCAAGTTATAAAAAATGTGAAGCATTTCATGGATGCCAATTTCCTGGTATAAAAATTATCCACTTTTTCCCCTTCTTTGCCTCATTTTACAATCCTGTTACAGATTGAAATGTCGCTTTTGCTATGTCTAATATGGCCTTTCGTTCGCTATAAATATTAGAAAACACTATGACCAGCACAACACTCGACAACGAACAGGCAACCGCTCCGGTTAACTCGCGTAACAAAGTCGTCGTGGCTTCGCTTATCGGCACCGCCATTGAGTTTTTCGACTTCTATATTTACGCCACCGCAGCGGTGATCGTCTTCCCGCACATCTTCTTCCCGCAGGGCGATCCGACGGCGGCCACGCTGCAATCGCTGGCAACCTTCGCCATTGCCTTCGTCGCCCGCCCTATCGGTTCCGCGCTATTTGGTCACTTCGGCGACCGCGTTGGCCGTAAGGTGACGCTGGTTGCTTCACTGCTTACCATGGGGATCTCCACCGTGGTGATCGGCCTGCTGCCGAGTTACGAATCCATTGGCATTCTGGCGCCGATGCTGCTGGCGCTGGCGCGCTTTGGCCAGGGTCTGGGGCTGGGCGGCGAATGGGGCGGCGCGGCTCTGCTGGCGACCGAAAACGCCCCGCCGCGTAAGCGTGCGCTGTACGGCTCGTTCCCGCAGCTGGGCGCGCCGATTGGCTTCTTCTTTGCGAACGGCACTTTCCTGCTGCTCTCCTGGCTGCTGACCGACGAGCAGTTCATGACCTGGGGCTGGCGCGTGCCGTTTATCCTCTCGGCTGTGCTGGTGATCATTGGCTTGTACGTTCGCGTGTCGCTGCATGAAACGCCGGTATTCGCCAAAGTGGCCGCCGCGAAGAAACAGGTGAAAGTGCCGATGGGCACGCTGCTCAGCAAACACGTGCGCGTGACGGTCCTCGGTACCTTTATCATGCTGGCGACCTATACGCTGTTCTATATCATGACCGTCTACTCGATGACCTACAGTACCGCCGCCGTGCCACACGGTCTGGGTTTGCCGCGTAACGAAGTGCTGTGGATGCTGATGCTGGCGGTGATTGGCTTTGGCGTAATGGTGCCAATCGCGGGCCTGCTGGCGGACCGTTTTGGTCGCCGCCCTAGCATGATCGTCATTACCAGCCTGATTATTATTTTCGCGCTGTTCTTCTTCCAGCCGCTGCTGGGCTCCGGGAACCCGGCGCTGATTATGCTGTATCTGTTGGTGGGCCTGAGCCTGATGGGGCTGACCTTTGGCCCGATGGGAGCGCTGCTGCCGGAGCTGTTCCCGACGGAAGTCCGTTATACCGGAGCCTCCTTCTCCTACAACGTGTCGTCGATTCTGGGCGCATCGGTCGCGCCGTATATCGCGGCATGGCTGCAGTCGAACTATGGGCTGGCCGCCGTTGGCATCTATCTGGCCTGCATGGCCGCGCTAACGCTGATTGCGCTGCTGTTAACTCATGAGACGCGCCATCAGTCGCTGTAATTGATTTGCCGGATAGCGGTGCCACAGCGCCCTATCCGGCCTGCTCCTTCTTACTTCTTCATCTGGGTCAGAATCGTTCGGCACTGGTTTGCCTCGCCTTCGGAGGGGGAAATCAGCGCCAGCAGCGCGGCGGCCGGCGTGACCAGCGTCGCCAGCGCCGCAGCGACTGCGCCGCGGGCGATAAGCGGCCCCGCTTTCACCCCAGCCTGCGGATTCTTAAAGGTGCCGCGCACGTACAGCGGCGAGCGCAAGGTAATAATGCGTATGCCTTTACTTTCCGGGTCGATGGTTAAATCCAGCTGCTCAGAGGCAAAGCTCGCCGTTCCGCTAATGCTGATGAGCGCGTTTTCAGTATCGAAGGCGAAAATCTGCGGGCGCGCCACGCCGTTGACGATGTCGAGATTGGCCGCCGCACAGTTCACCCGCACTTCATCGTCGCCAAAAATCTGCCCGACAATGTAGTTACCGACGTTCAGCCCGACGATCTCCATCAAGTTGCGGCTGATTAAGCCGTCGTTCATCAGCAGCTTCAGGTTGCCGTTACTGTTACCGAGCAACGCCGCCACAGAGTTACCGGTTCCCCGAAGCTCGGCATCGCCGTTCATCTCACCGAGCGTTTTCTGCATCAGTTCAACGTCCGGCATCAGTTCTTTCAGCTTCAGGCGGCGGGCCTGAATATCCGCCCGCCCCTGCATCGGCTTTTTATCCCCTTCCAGATGAACGTTGGCGTTGATGCTGCCACCCGCCAGGCCAAGCTTCAGCGGCTGCAGACGCAGGTCGGCGTTCTTCAGCACAATATGGGTGGAGAGATCGCTAATCGGCAGGCTGCCGCCGTGCTCAATACGTCGGCCCTTGAAGCGCACGTCGGCATCCATCACGTTCCATTTGTCGGTTTCAAAGCGGTCATACGGCAGCACTTTGTCGGCGGGCTGAATGCTTTTCTCGCCCTTTTTCTGCTCCGCACGCTTCGACTGTTCCGCGCCTTTGCCGGAATCAACGCCAATCAGCGGGCCTAAATCCGCCAGCCGCAGCTGGCGCGACTCCAGATCGCCCTCCAGCTTCGGACGCGGCTTAGCGGTGGTGTAGCTGAGCGAGCCGTGAATATCACTGTCGCCAATCCGTCCGTTAAAGCCACGGTAATCAAAGACCGATGACTTCTGCGTATCGATTTTCGCCACCAGCCGACCATCGGTCTCAAACGCCGGCGTATCGGGCAACAGTACGCCGGTCAGGTCATACAGATCCGCCAGCGAATCGCCGGAAAATTTCAGCTGCAGGTCGACGCCGCCCATTTTCATCGGGTCATTCACTACCCCGGCAAACGCCACCCGGGTATTACCGGAACGGAAATCGGCCTGCACCGGGAACGAGGCATCCGCGCCGCGCAGCGCCAGCATGCCGCCAATTTTCCCCGTGCCGCTCAGCGGTTCGCCGTTATAGCGCCCTTTCGCCTTCAGTCCAAAAACGTAATCTTCCACATTGGATTTTTCGTTTTTACCTTTAGTGCCCGTCACCTCACTAAACGGCAGCGGCTTGCCCAGCGGATCGACGAGGATCTCGATATCCGCCTTGCTAACCTTGTCATCAATCGCGATCCGTCCCTGGTCGAAGAGAATATTATCGAGGCGGAAAGACCAGCTGGAGGGCTGTGCGTTGGAGTCCGGCTGTTTGTCCCCGGCGAGATTAAAGGTCCAGTTATTGTTTTTTTCTGACAGGCGAATCAGCCGCGCGTCGGGTTTCACCAGTTTAACCCACGGCAGCCAGACGGTTTTGGTCAGCAGCGCCAGCGGCGCGAGGGTGGCTTCCACCCGGGGGAGATGGACCATCGTGTCCCCGGGGATATCCGGCGGGTTGCCGAGCGTAATATCTTCCGCATGGACGTGCGGCCAGGGTACCCAGCTTCGCCAGCCGGTTTCCTGTTTCTGGCGCTCCCACACCACGCCTAAATCACCGTGGATAGCGAACGGACGGTTAAGTTCTGTAGAGACTTTCTGGTTGATGGTCGGTTTGAGTCGGTTCCAGTCAAAGGTCGCTATCACCACGATGAGTACGACGATCAACAACAAGAAAGTCCCTGCTACTGTGGCGGTAATTTTGCCTGCTCTGGTCATATTCTGCTTCCTCGCTTCTTCCCTTGCCTGTCCTAAAGATAGACCAGACAGATGGAATTACCGGAAACAGCCTGATTCAAAGGGACAAAAACACCTCTTCAAGATGAGCAAAGGGTATTGGACGAGAAAGAAAATAGCCCTGCGCCGCATGTGCTGGCGACTGCTGCACTTCACGCCACTCTTCCAGCGTCTCCACGCCTTCCACGATCACCCCTTCACAGTAGCGGTTCATCAGCTCCAGAAGCAGGATGAACAGCTTGCGGCCTTCCGGGGTTTTGCGCAGCATGATGAACAGATCGCGCGCCACCTTGATGTAGTCATAGCGCACTTCGTTCAGCGCCGAGAAGTTGGCCATGCCGGTGCCAAAATCATCCAGCCACAGCGGGCCGAATTCACACAGCGAGGCCACCGAAGAGTCCTGCGGCAGCGGCATATGTTCTACCAGCTCGAAGCGCAGCCACGGCAGCGTTTCAATCATCGTTCTCAGTATCCGGTCCTGGCGCATTTCCAGCAGCGTCGGCGCATCGACGTTAACCGACGCCAGCACCTTATTCTGTTCAAAAAATGATTTCTTTTTTGCCAGCATCGCCACCTGTTCTTTGATGACGTGGATCCGCTGACCGATAGAGACTGCGGCGAAGTAACGATCCGGGGCAATACGTTTTTGCGGTTGAGAGGGATGGGTCACTATCGTTAGCACTTCGATCGCCATCAAGCGGCCTTGCGTGGTGTAGATAGGCTGGTAGGTATAGACGCGCTCACACTCTTGCCAATAACGCAGCTGCTGTAGGCTTTCTGGCTCCGTATCAGGAACTCTCGCCCGCTGGCTCACCTGCTTTAACGTCATTTAAGCTTCCTGTGAATAGAGGGTCTGAGGGTCTGGTGTTTAGGTTATCGGCGTCGCCATTGAGAACTTTATGTCCATCGTGGGCATTTTATTTTTCCGTATTGATGACAAATACGTCGTAACACGCGCTAGCTCAAAAAAAATAATGGAACGTTGTTTTAATATAGTTGACCATCGAATAGCCACAGCGCACACTACGAAAAATTTACCGAATCAGGTTGATGACTATGTCCAAAAAAATTGCCGTGATTGGCGAATGCATGATTGAACTGTCCGAGAAGGGCGCACAAGTTAACCGCGGCTTTGGCGGCGACACCTTAAATACGTCCGTCTATATCGCGCGTCAGGTCTCCCCTGCAGAACTCAGCGTCAACTACGTGACCGCGCTGGGTACCGACACATTCAGCCAGCAGATGATGGACGCCTGGCAGGCAGAGAACGTCAAAACTGACCTGATTCAACGCATGAGCGACCGCATGCCGGGCCTGTACTACATCGAAACCGATGATACCGGCGAGCGCACCTTCTACTACTGGCGTAACGAAGCTGCCGCTAAATTCTGGCTGGAGAGCGAGCAGTCTGCCGCCATCTGCGAACAGCTGGCGAGCTTTGACTATCTCTACCTGAGCGGCATCAGCCTGGCGATTTTAAGCCCGGCCAGCCGCGAAAAACTGCTGGCGCTGCTGAAGCAGTGCCGCGCGAACGGCGGTAAGGTCATTTTTGACAACAACTATCGTCCGCGCCTGTGGGCAAGCAAAGAAGAGACGCAGCAGGTTTACCAGCAGATGCTGCAATGCACCGATATCGCCTTCCTGACCCTCGACGACGAAGACGCGCTGTGGGGCGAGAAGCCGGTTGAAGAAGTCATTGCCCGTACTCAGGCCGCTGGCGTGAGCGAAGTGGTGGTGAAACGCGGCGCAGACTCCTGCCTGGTAGCCATCGCAGGTGAAGCGCTGGTAGACGTGCCGGCGGTTAAACTGCCGAAAGAGAAAGTGGTGGATACCACGGCGGCAGGTGACTCGTTCAGCGCAGGCTACCTGTCCGTGCGCCTGACCGGCGGCGATGCAACGGCGGCAGCAAAACGCGGCCACCTGACGGCGAGCACCGTGATTCAGCATCGTGGGGCGATTATTCCGCGCGACGCAATGCCTGCGTAAAGTTTCGGGTATGAAAAAACCTCTTCCGGTTGGGAGAGGTTTTTTTTCGTCTGGAGGCTGGGAGAGGAAGTTTCCCCTCACCCCGGCCCTCTCCCCAAAGGGGCGAGGGAGAAAAGCAGAATGTGCGTGGGAGAAAATCGGACGTCAGCATTTGCACGATCGGTCCCCTCTCCCCGTTGGGGAGAGGGTTAGGGTGAGGGGCATGCACCGGACAAATTACTGCGCCGGAGGAATATCCGTCACATCCTGATGGCTTTCATCCACTGCCGCCGCCGACTCCGTCTTCTCCGCCAGCATGATCTTGCCCCAGGTATCCTGGAGATCCTTCATATTGAACTCAGGCTCGCCGGTTGGCTGCTGTAAAATCAGCGCCATATCCTGCGAAAGCTGCTGACGCAGATCCTGATTCAGCATCTCCACCGTCAGCGAGTCGAGAAAACTCTGGCGCAGCTTCTGGTACTGCTCCGGCGCGATATCCACCACCTGATTTTGCAGTGAACGCATACGCTGGCTAATCAGCACGTCGGTATCCATGCGCGCGTAGGTCGCAAACAGCTTTTGCAGCTCCAGCTTTTTCTGCGCCACCAGCGCATCAAACTCATCCTGCGGCAGGCCATTATCACGAACGTTAGCCAACTCACGCGCCACCAGCCCCAGGTTGTTTTCCAGCTTTTCACCCGGTGAGTCCAGATTGATGCCGCACTGCGCGCGCAGGTACAACACGCGGCAGTCGAAGCCCAGCCCGATATCCTTGGTGTTGGTACGGCTCAACTTCTGCTGAACATGCCAGAACAGCGCCTCACGGGAGAGATCGGCGCGCCAGTAGCGCAGGAGCGCTGCCGATTCACGGATTGGCGTCCACGGCGCGTCCCACATGATGGATAAACGATCCTGGCGGACCGCGTTGGTCATAATGCTCACCGCTTCCGGACGCAGCGGAGACAGCGTCGGCAGCGCTGCCGGCGTTTCACGTTTGCCCTTCAGCTCGCCAAAGGCTTTGCTAATCTGTTCAATTGTTGCACGACTGTCGACGTTGCCGACCACAATCAGCGTCATGGCGTCCGGGGTGTACCATTTCTGATAGAACTCGGCGACTTGCTTCGCATCCACCGGCATTTTCAGTGGTTCAGCCGGGTCGTGACCCAGCATCGTCGACCCCTTCAGGCGATAACGCCACCAACCTTCTTTGGTATCCTGCGGCCAGGTCGCAACCATATCCTGCACGCTCAGCGCGTAATTCACGCTTTCCTGGGTGATGTTTGGTTTGCCCAACGAGCTGGCCAGCCAGTTCAGCGCCTCTTTTTGCAGATCGCTGCGGTTGTTTGGCAGGCTTAGGTTAAAGCGAGTGTAGTCATACGAGACGACCGCAGGAGGCTGCGGGCGTTTTGGGTCAATACCCTGCTGCCACATCGAGCGCGCCTGCATGGTTGGCAGACTGCCGCTTTGGGTCAGCGCAATACGAGGAATAAGGTGGCTAAAGCCGGTTTGCTGAGCGCTTTCATTCAGCGAACCAATATCAATAGAGAGCCGGATTTCTACACGGTCACTCGGGCGCTGCGGTGTGGCAAGCACCTGCCACTGGAAGCCATTAGACAACGTACCTTGTTGCCAGGCCGGGTCCGGCTGGAGCGCTTCTGCCTGCACATAGCTGGCCGCTGCCATCATCAGCAAACCACCGGCTAAAAGTCGAATTGTTGTGCCCTGCATGTGAACCCCTGATGAACGTTCCTGGTTACAAAGACAACCGCCATAGAGCGATTGCCTAAAATAATGAAGTAAATACGTCAGTTAGACCACACGATCGCAAAAACGTCACATGGCTCAGAAAAATAAAATGCACGACAGCCATAGGCTAGCACAGCCCATTCATGACGCCGCCTAATTATGCGCAGGAGCCCGCACTCCAGCAAGGGAGTACGGGCGTAAGTGGGAGGATTAAGAGGATAATTCGTGCGGTTTTTTCGCAGTCGGACGGTTATTGAGCACGTCGTCCATCTGCTGAGCATCCAGCTGTTTCACGCGTTTCGCGACCACGATAGTCGCCACGCCGTTACCAATCAGGTTGGTCAGCGCGCGCGCTTCGGACATAAAGCGGTCAATACCCAGAATTAAAGCCAGACCGGCAACCGGTAAATGACCCACCGCAGAGATAGTCGCCGCCAGCACGATAAAGCCGCTCCCGGTGACACCGGCCGCCCCTTTCGACGAAAGCAGCAACACCACCAGCAACGTCACCTGATGGAAAATATCCATATGGCTGTTGGTCGCCTGGGCGATAAAGACCGCCGCCATCGTCAGGTAAATCGAGGTGCCGTCGAGGTTAAATGAATAACCGGTAGGAATAACCAGCCCCACCACCGATTTACGGCAACCCAGTTTCTCCATTTTATCGAGCATACGCGGCAGCGCGGACTCCGATGAAGAGGTGCCCAACACAATCAGCAGTTCTTCTTTGATATAGCGGATAAATTTGAAAATGCTGAAGCCGGTCGCGCGGGCGATAGAACCCAGCACCACCACCACAAACAGAATACAGGTGATATAGAAGCAGATGATGAGCTGGCCGAGCTGCACCAGCGTGCCTACGCCGTATTTACCAATGGTGAAGGCCATGGCACCGAAAGCGCCGATAGGCGCAAGGCGCATGATCATGTTGATGATGCCGAAGATGACCTGCGAGAAGCTTTCAATGACGTTGAAAATCAGCTGGCCCTTGTTACCCAGGCGGTGCAGCGCAAAGCCAAACATCACCGCAAACAGCAGCACCTGCAGGATGTTACCGCTCGCAAAGGCGCCAATGACGCTCGACGGAATAATATCCATCAGGAAGGGGATAATCCCTTGATCTTTCGCCTGTTCGGCATACATGGCGACCGCTTTGGCATCCAGCGTCGCCGGGTCAACGTTCATCCCGGCGCCGGGTTGAACCACGTTCACAATGATCAAGCCAATAATCAGGGCGAGAGTACTGACCACTTCAAAGTACAGCAACGCCACTGCGCCAGTGCGGCCAACCGCTTTCATGCTTTCCATGCCAGCGATCCCTGTTACTACGGTACAAAAGATAACCGGCGCGATAATCATTTTAATCAGTTTGACGAAGGCATCGCCGAGCGGTTTCATTTGCGCGCCCAATTCCGGGTAATAGTGACCGAGCAACACGCCGATCACTATCGCCGTTAACACCTGGAAATAGAGGCTTTTGAAGAAAGAGGTTTTCATAGGATGTCCTTAAGCTATAGCCACAGGAAAAGTAGGGTTTATTTTCACCTGTGAGCACAAAATAACATCCAAGAAACATAATCGAAATATTTGTACGTTGATTTGATATTTAATTGTTAAATCTTTGAGCTGACACGCACAATTGCTATGTTCAGTGACTCGGTAACAGCGATTTCTCCTGGCCAAGATAATCCTGCTCAAACACCTCCGGCGGTACCGCACGAGCGAACAGAAAGCCCTGCAACACATCCACACTCGCCGCACGCAGCCAGGCATATTGTTCTTCATTTTCAACGCCTTCAGCCACCATCTTCAGATTGAGGCTACGCCCCAGCTGGATGATGGCCGATACCATACTGGCGTCTTCCGGCAGCGTGTCGATAAAGATTTTATCAATCTTCAGGATGTCGACCGGTACCGACTTCATATGTTGCAACTGGCGCAGCCCGGCGTAGCCCATGCCGAAGTCATCCAGCGCAATCCTTACCCCGGCGTTACGCAACGGACGCAGGATCGCCACCGCGGCTTTCGGGTCGTCGATACGGCGGCTTTCGGTCACTTCCAGCACCAGCGTGCCGGGCGCGATGCGGTAGCGGTTAAGCAACGCCAGCATGTCGGAGACCATATCGTGGTGTAGCAGCTGCAACGCGGAGATATTTACCGACAGCGGCAGCATAATGCCGCGCGATTGCCACACCGCCAGCTGACGGCAGGCTTCTTCCAGCACCCAATGGCCGACGGTGACCATCAGGCCACAGGACTCAATGCTATCGATCAAATCGTTGGGTAACGCCCAACTACCGTCCGGCTGACGCTGGCGCAGCAGCACCTCGGCGCTACACACCTTGCCGGTGGCAGTATCCACCTGCGGCTGAAGCCAGATAGAAAACTGTTGCGTATCGAGAGCCGTCAGGATATCGCTCTCTTCAGTCAGCCGTTTCTGCGCCTTGATCATCTGTTCAGGGTCAAAGAACTCGATCTGGTTTTTGCCCTTACGGCGTGCGGTAAAGGCGGCGGAGAGTGAACGTCGGTAAAGCTGCTCCGCCGTCAGACCATCGTTAGACATGGCGATACCAATGCTGGCGCTCGGGCGGAGCTGAATCCCCTGCAACGGTAAACGCTCATTCATGATAGTAAGTACTTGCTGACTTAATGTAATGGCGTGCCACGGCTCTTTAACGCCGTAAGCCAGAATAGCGAAGTCATAGCCGCTGACCTGCGCCAGCACCATACGCGGCGAGATCACCTGTTTAATCTTCTCGGCGAGCGTCAGCAGCAGCATTTCGCGCTGCGCCTCTTTCAGTACGCCTGCGGTGTCCTGCAGGGTTTCGCAGGCAATCGCCAGCAGCGCCACCGGCGTTTTGCGCGCCAGACTTTGCTCCAGTAGCCCCAGCAAGAACGCTTTGTTCGGCAGGTCAGAAACCGGGAATCGGGTCGATTGGCTGCTCAGTTCGTCGTACTGGCGTAACAGGGCCTGCTGGTTACGGTTATAGCTGCGGACCAACGTGCCAATTTCATCATCATGGTGCAGGCGCGGCAGCGTCAGCTGATGCCCGATGCGGTCCGCCCCCGGTAAGTCGTGAATCTCATAGGCGATACTGCGCAGCGGCCTGACGATAAGCCGGTTAATACACCAGGTCAGGGCAACGGTCAGAATCAACACCAGAAGAAAGTAAGCGGTCACTATCGTTGCCAGCGCGCTCATCACAAACTTATACATACGCCAGGAGTCGGCCTGGAGCACCAGATAGGCCAACGGCTGCGGATTTGCCGGCCGTTCAAGCGAATAGAGCGGCAGCGATATCTGCACCGGCAGTTCGAAAATACGGGTAATACTCACCGGAACGGGGCGTTCCGGGATAAAGCTCATGCGCAGCGCCTGAAACTGGTTTGGCAATACCACGTCCGCCCGGCTAACAATACCTGACGGCTGAATACGTCCAAGAATGGACTCTGCTTCCGGGATATCGGCCTTAAGGATGGCTGCGGAAAGGGGTTGGCGCACCGAGCGCGCGATACTCTCTAATTGCGTAGCCGTGTTATAGCGATCCTGCTGCACAAAATGGAACAGCAAAATAAAGCAAAATATAAACAAAAACAACATGGTAACAACAGCAACCATAGCCATTTGTTTTATAGTAAGTGAACGGCTGACGCGCAAAAGAGCTCTCCACAGGTACGAACGTATTGCTCAGGCATTGAGAATAACGAGGCTGGCGGCAAAGTCAAAACGGACTCTGGCGCGATAATTATAACCCGGCGTCAAGCCGGGTTATATAAGACGAATACCTATATCAGGATAGATGAGGTTACCAGTCAGCGTACGGTACCAGCGGCTGCGGCGGCATGTCGAGGTCACCCTGCCATCCGGCGGCGGAGTAACGCACGTACAACAGCGCATGGCTTGGGGTGTAATCTTTGGCCTGCTGAATATCCACACCCGCGCCGATAAACCAGTTGGACGTGACCCGACGTTCGACGAGGGCCCGCGCCGTGTAGCCGAAGCCCTGGCTACTGCCGCCGCCGTTGGTATCATCGCTCGCGTCCTGCTTCCATTGCGACGGAATCAGATTCATCAGCGGATAACGTGGCTCGGTTTTCGTACGTGAATGCGACCAGGAGACAGATCCCCCCAGTTCCCACGACCAGTTTTCCGTGCGTTGGCGCCAATTCACTGGCACGGCGAAGGAAACGTACTCCTGCGGGCTGTAATAGCCGCCCTGACCTAACGTATAGCCGCTCAAATCCTTCTGGTAGTGCCAGATCATGTTGTTCAGCCCGACGGTTACCCGACGGTTGTTCTCGTTGACAACCTTGTAGTAGTAGCCGGTCATCCAGCGCACGCGCCAGTTGTCGGCGACGTTTTTGCCGGTCAACTGATCGCCGCTCAGCGAGGCCCATACGCCGTTGGCCTCACCTTTATCGTAACTCAGGCTCAGACCGCCGCCGTTAGCGCGCACGCCACCCCAGGTCGTACCGGGATGTGCGCCGCTGCTGTTGTCTTTCTGTCCGCCGAAGGCCAGCAGCGAGCTGGAAATCGGTCGACGGTGCGCGTTGAGCGTGTAGCCCAGCGGGCCGAGATCGTTGCTGTAGCTCAGGCTACCGACCACATCGACGACATTAAAGCCAATCGGCGTGGTACCGATATCGGCGTTCCAGGTATCATTTTTCCAGCCCACGGCCACGCTGGCGCCACTATCGCTCTGATGCGCAGAAGCATGACAACTGGCTAAATCACAGGTCCCCCACTGCTCCTTATGGTAGCCATTTTTGTCGGTGGAGAAACTCCCGGCATCCATATTGACCAGATCGGAGCGGAAGAACATTCGCCCGTCAGCAAGCGGCGCGTCCACCTGTAACATGGTGGTGTGCGCTTTCAGATCCGAATAACCGCCCGTACCGCTGGAACCCCAGTAATCATGCTCCAGCGTGACGTTCAAATCCTGCTGACGATACAGGTCGGCCGCATCGCTGCGCACGCCGCGCTTGAGCCAGTCATCTTTTTCATCGTTACGCGTCAGGCGGGTAAAGGTGTCATTATCCTGCGGTCGCGTCGGGGTAACCTGCGCCGCCACCATGGCATCTTTGTAGGTTTCCAGCGCCTGCTGTGGGTTGCCGTCCTGCGCCTGATAACGCGCCGCGTCGCGCAGCACCATCGCGCTTTCCATTGATGGCGGCTGCGCTTTTGCCTGCGGCACCAGCGCGGTCAACATTTTCTGGGCCGCCCCCGTGTCGCCCAGTTGCGCACTCACCAACGCAATACGGCGCTGGGTACCGAGCGAACGCTCACCTTCTGCCGGCAGTTCGGCCAGTTGCTGGCGCGCCGCCAATGCGTTGCCGTCAGCCGCGTAGACCTCCGCTAACCCCAGGTGGGCATCCTCATCATGAGGGTCTTTCGCCAGCACCGCGTTGTATTCGGTCAACGCTACGGCGCTGTCACCCCGCTGCTGGGCCCAGTCGGCGAGGGTTGAATGAATGCGTGCAGACTCCGGCTGCTGTTTCAGCAACGCGATGGCCTGCGCCTCTTGTCCACCGTCGCGCAGACGGTTTGCCTGAGCAATCAGTTGGTCGCTGCGCAGACGTTGATCCAGCTCGCGAATGTTGTCCGTCCACTGCGACGACGGCAGCGCGGCCAGATGCGTCAGCGCCGCCTGATCCTGACCGTTGCCGGAGAGATACAGCCCGTAGGCGTAAACCTGATCGGCGTCGGTCGGTTTCTTATGCGCCAGGTTGAGCATCAGACGGTCGGCTTCGCCGCGTTGCCCCGCGCTCACCAGGTCGCGGGAAAGGCGATAGGTGATCCACACATCGTCAGGCGACAGCGCCAGGCGCTGACGCTGAAGCGTCGCCGCCTGCGCCCACTCACCGCGGTTTTCCAGCGCTTCTGCCTGCTGTGAAAGCCGGTCGTTGGTCAGGCTGCGTTCGATATCATCAATACTGCGACGCTGGCTGGCCGAGAGACCATTAATAAAAGCGGTCGCTTTTTCCGGCGACTCGGCGCGATAGATATTGGCCAGCCCGCGCACCGCGCCGCTGTTGCCACGGTCAAGGCGCAGCGCCTGTTGGTAATAGCGCTCAGCCGCAGCGGTATCTTTACGGGCTATCGCCACGTCGCCCAGCCCTTGTACCGCATAGCTGTCGGTGGCATCCAGCTTACGCGCCTGCTGGTAGAAGCTCTCCGCCTGCGCCAGATTATTGGCTTTCAGCGCCGCGTCGCCTTTGCGGATCAGCGGCCAGTACAGTTCCCAGGTTTGCGGTTTATTCGCCTCAGCTTCGGCCTCTTTCGCCTTCGCAAGGAACACCGGATCCGCCAGCTGTTTTTGCTGCTCGGCCAGCAGCGCACGGGCGCTGTCCGCCGATTCGCCGCTGGTGAAAATTAACAGGTAACGCTGTAGCGCCTGCACGCTGGACGGGCTGGCAGGCTGGTTTTTAATGGCCTTAAACCAGAGGTCGGCTGCCGGTCCGCGACCACCCGCCGATTTCGCCATCTGTTCGAGTACCGCAAATGCCGCATCGCGCTGGTTGTCGGCCAGGAGCGTATTCGCCAGCGTCATTTGCAGGCCAACGTTGCCGGGGTTTTTCTGGTTCAACGACTGCAGTTGTTTGAGCGCTTCGTTGTGCCGGGCGGGCAGTTTCGCCACCGCAGTCCAGTACTCCACGGCATAGTCGCCATCTGGCGGCGGGCCGTTAAACGCTTTTTCATACTCCGCCAGCGCTTCCGGCACATGGCCGGTGGTGGCGAGTAAACGCGCCTGCTGTAGCGACTGACGCCCGGCATCGGTGTTCAAACCAATTTCCGCGCGCGAGGCGTTGTACTCCGTGGAATTGGGCGCGACCTGCGCCAGTTTTTTCAACTGCGCCTGCGCACCCGCGGTATCCCCCTGACGCAGCATGTAGCGCAGGCGAGCCGCCAGCACCTTCGGGTTATTGGGGTTAATCAGCTCTAACCGATACAGCGACTGCTGCACCAGATCTTCACGTTTGCTGGCTTCGCCAAGACGCACCTGGTTGAGCAACTGCTCTTCCGCCGAGGTGTCCGCGAAGACCGGCTGTACCAACGACAGCCCCAGAGAGAGGGTGAGTAAACTTAGTGTGAACTTGCGCATTCCTGGCCCCAGTCAGGTAGTAATTCGCCGCGGGCGCTGAAGCGAAAACGGTGTTGATCCCAGCCCTGACCAAAGAGGGTCAGAACATAACTATAATAAGCATCCGCGCCGGGAAAATGGTCGGTTACACGCTGGCGCTGAACGGCCTGAGCATCACGATCCTGTAAGAACGGCAGCAGTGAAGCCGAAAAACCAACCGGGCCATCACCGGTCACTTTCCCCGTGGCGATCGCCACTTTCTCCGGGGGAAGCCCCTGCCGGGCGGTCTGCGCCGCCATTGGGTTAAAGCGTTTAAGCAGACGCGCTTTTTGCGGGTCTGCGTCGTTCATCATTCCCACCCACAAATAGACGCGAATCGCATCATAGCCGCCGATCACATTCGCCTCTTTTAGCTGCCAGCCCTTTGCTTTTTCGTAGCTCACCCAGTCCGGCGAAAAGCCTTTCGGGGCGGTATCAAGCAGCAGTTTGAGGTTGGTATCGCGCAGCGTGGTCCACGGCGCGCCGAAGCGGCTGAAATACTGCGCCACCTGCGGAGGGAAGTAGCTGGGGTTAAAGCGCCAGCGCGTCTCTTCGGCAAAACCGACGCGTCCTGGCAGAAGCATTAGCCCCAGACCCGGTACATTCACCACTTCATCGGCAGCAATCTTCGCCAGTAGCGCTTTGCCGGTATCGGTATAGTCGTCGTTTTTCCACAGTCGACCGGCCTCCAGCAACGTCCAGGCAATCCAGATATCGGAGTCAGACGCGGAATTGCTGTCCAGCACCGTCCATGCCTCTTCGCTCTTTTTACCCCATAACCACGCCGGAAGATGCTCGCGCAGTGAACCTTGCGCCAGATTGTTCTGCGTCCAGTTAAACAGAGTGGCGAACATCTGACGATCGTTGGCCGCGAGGGCAAAGAACAACCCATAGCTTTGCCCCTCTGAGGTGGTGATTTTGCGAGAATCACTGGGATCGATCACCCGCCCTTCTGCACTCACGTAATCCTTTTTAAACTGCTCCCAGGCCGGCCAGTCACAGGCAGCCTGTACCTGACCGCCAAGGGCGCACAGCAGAACGATCCAGCTCAGCATCTTCATCGCGGCTTACTCGTCTTCCGGATCCAGACGACGACGGCTGATGATACGCAGCAGACGCCACAGTACCCAGGCCAGCAGCACG
Source organism: Kluyvera sp. Awk 3 (assembly GCF_028069715.1). Classification (NCBI taxonomy): domain Bacteria; kingdom Pseudomonadati; phylum Pseudomonadota; class Gammaproteobacteria; order Enterobacterales; family Enterobacteriaceae; genus Kluyvera; species Kluyvera sp. Awk 3. The sequence continues at coordinate 23,815 of NZ_JANEWH010000003.1, forward strand.
ATGCTGATCGCCGCGAAGATAGCCAGCAGCACCGGATGGTTGGAAAGCGCAAACCAAACGCGTTCAAACCACGGCAGGTGGCCGACGTAGTAGATATCCCCTACCCGCAGGCTGCTGACGCCGGATTCACGAATCACCGATACCGAGCCAAACATCGCCGCGCGTTTACCGCTGTCGTTCAGCGCGCCATTCAGCAAGTTATAGCCGCTGGCGCTGTCCGCCAACAGGGCGATCACGCTACGTTGTTTGTAATAAGGCGATTCAAAACCCACCACCGCGGCCATCGGCCCTGAGGAGGTAATGCCCGTTTGCACGCTGGCCTGACGGTCATCCTCATCCATATAGATGCTCGGCAGGTCGTGGTGGCGCACCGGCGTTTTCACCCAGCTTTGCGTCGCATTGACCAGCAGGTCGATATGCTTGTCGTCTTTGAGCTGCTGTGGAATAGAGCCAATCAGCAGCAGGTCGGCATCTTTATTCTTAATCTGGCTACCCTCATCGACAATGGTCATGCTGGTGCCTGCCAGACCGGTTTGTCCGCCCACCACGCCCACGGTATTCAGCAGCGTGCTGACCTGTGCTTCAGACGGCGTCTTCGGCATCACGATGACCGTATCGGACAGGTCCGCCATACGGGTGAACGGGAAGCCCGCGTTAGCAAAGGTGCGCAGATCCGGCATCGGCAAGAAGTGGTAATAGTCGGAGAAGTCAATCGTCGAGTCATCGCCAATCACCACGTGGTTTTGTACCGGCTGGAAGGTAATACAGTTTTCCAGCGTACCGCCTGGCATCGGGTTCATATACTGGAAGTCAAAACGCAGCTGGTTCATCGCCCCCAGGCGCAGCGCCGGGATGCTAATGTCATTCTTGCCATCCAGCAGGCCCTGCAGCACCGGCAGGCGCAGCATCAGCTTGTTGACGTCCTGAGTGCTATCCAGGTTAAATGACTGCAGGAACTGGTTGTTGAGGCTGATGTCCATCCGCGAACTGTCTTTGACGGGCGGCATGGTGTAGCGATATTTCAGGTCCATATCGATACCGGTGCTGCGCATCAAGTACAGATCCGGCGGCAGATTCAGCGACAGGTTGATGGAGGCAGGCTCCAACCCGGTAGACTGTAGCTGCTGTTCGTAGGTTTTCAGCTCGCCGAAGGTGACCGGGCGGTCGGTACGGACCCAGTTCGGCGCATCGTACGGCACGCGTGGACGCAGCGGCTTCACTTCATCAACGGTGACGCTATCACCACGGAACAGAATGTTGCCCGAGGCAATGCCCTGCGCCGCTTTCAGCAAATCTTTATCGTCACGGCCAAACACCACCAGCAGCTTCATATACGGGTTGCCTGGGTGGTCGATCATCTCGATCGTCGGCGCGTTGACCGCCGGATGATCGCGCAGGAAGTCCGGACGACGAACGTTGGTGGCAAAGACGATCGCGTTACGCTCCGGCAGCGTGTTAAACAGCACCGGGAAACTCTGTCCACGCCAGCCCGCTTTCGCGCCAAACCACGAGGCGATAATGCCCGCCGCCTGCTGCTGTTGCAGATCGGGCGACGCGGCAAAGACCATCGGCAGCTCCAGCGCGCGGTTGTCGCGCGTGTCGAAGAACGGCACCGGGAAGTGGGAAAGATCGTTACGCACTTTCAGCGAGCGGTAGGTCAAATCCAACGAGCTATTACGCGCCACGTCGAGCCAGACGGTATTGTTGGCCGGGTTTTCGCACACATCGCGGTAGTGGCCGATAAACTCCAGGCGAACGCGGTTAAAATCGGTTATGTACAGCGGATCGACGGCGATCTGCGCGGTCACTTTTTTACCTAACTGCTCTTTGGTCACCGGCAGGACATCCATCAGTTCATCGTTCAGATAAACCTTCAGCTGCGAGGTAATCGGCAGCAGGGACGGCGACGGGGTGTAGGTCAGGTTAAGCAGCGCCTTAGACACCACTTCGTCGCTGCGCATGCCAAACTCCACGCCACCGTCCGGATTCGAACCGCGCAGCACCATGCTGCCCGGCGGTGGCGCAATCTGGGCGAAAGAAAGCTTTACGTCACGGCTTGGCGCATCCTCCACCACCACCGGCGCGGCGTCAGGCGTAGGCGCTGTCGCGTCCTGCTGAACGGTGGGCGTCACCGACACCTCTGGCGTCGTTTCTGAATGCGTCGTGAGCGGCAGTAAACTGCCCATACCCACTGCCACTGCACAAATCCAGGAAAGGTTTCTTTTCATCGCATAATCATCATTATTGTTGAGCCAAAGCCGATAGCGGATGCTCGACCACCGCGTCACGTTCCGGACGACGCGGTACAAACGAGGCCACCCACGCCACCAACAAGGTGAGCGACCGGAAAATTTCCTTTGCCACCGGCGGCGCAAACTCGGCCAGGTGACGATAACCACGGAACCCTAACTTCAGAATATCGAACAGACTTTCCAGCGGTTTATCTTCCGGGAAGCTGTCCTGCCACAGCGCCCACGTATCCGCGCGCGCAAAGGTACACTGTACAAAGTCGATATGCTGACGCGTGCTCATCGGCAGCAGCTTGAGGCCGACTTCGCTGCCCAGCACGCGCACCACCTGCGTCGGGAAGACATATTCCTGCTGGCCGCGTTTTAGCAGCAAATTCACCTTCTGCTCTTCCAGCACCTGAGCGTCGCCGTTGATACGAATGCCGACGCCACCGTCGGAGAAGTCGTGTACCGTACAGGAGAACAGATGCCCGTCTTCACGGGAAATCGCCCCCGGCATTTTGATTTCGACACGATGCGAGCGGCGCACCTGCTTGCTCTCAACCGACACGGCAACCGCGCCGCCGAGAATAATCAGGTTATAGAACACCCAAATCAGACTGATCCATACGGTGAGAATTTCGTTCTCCGGGCCGTACATATAGCGCCAGATGCCGAACGCCACGCCAACCAGGTTTAACAGCACAAGGAAGATATACGGTCTTGAGATCACCCAATCGACGTACTCTTCCTCCACCAGGCCGCCCTTAGCGGTCACGTTGAATTTGCCTTTATGCGGGTTAAACAGCGCTACCATGGTCGGCGGCGCGATGTACCAGGCCAGCACCGTTTCATAGATTTCACTCCAGAAGGAGTGGCGATATTTACCCTGAATCTTCGAGTTGGTAAGGCTGGCGTGAATCATGTGCGGCAGCACGAACAGCGCAATCATCAACGCCGGGGCGTAGATGATGTAAGCGTGTAGCAACAGGAAAGCCAGCGGCGCGGTCAGGAAGATCAACCGCGGCACGCCCGATAAGAAGTGGAACATGGCGTTGAGGTAGCAGAGCCGCTGCGGCAACTTCAACCCTTTGCCCAACAACGGGTTATCCATGCGGAAGATCTGCACCATGCCACGCGCCCAGCGAATACGCTGGCCGATGTGCGCCGACAGGCTTTCCGTCGCCAGCCCCGCCGCCTGCGGCAGACGCATATAGGCTGAGGTGTAGCCACGACGGTGCAAACGCAGCGAAGTGTGCGCATCTTCGGTTACCGTTTCCACGGCGATACCGCCAATTTCATCCAACGGCTTACGACGGATGACCGCACACGAGCCGCAGAAGAAGGTCGCGTCCCACATGTCGTTGCCATCCTGCACCAGGCCGTAGAACAGCGTGCCTTCGTTCGGTGTTTTACGGAAACGCCCCAGGTTACGTTCGAACGGGTCCGGAGAGAAGAAGTGGTGCGGCGTCTGCATCATTGCCAGCTTTTTATCCTTCAGGAACCAGCCCATGGTCATTTGCAGGAACGAGCGCGTCGGCACGTGGTCGCAGTCGAAGATGGAGACGAACTCGCCTTTCGCCAGCTTCAGCGCGTTGTTGATGTTCCCCGCTTTTGCATGTTCATGCGTGGTACGCGCGACATACTCAACGCCGACGTCTTTCGCAAACTGGCGAAATTCTTCACGGGCGCCGTCATCAAGGATCCACACTTTCACCTTGTCTTTCGGCCAGTCGATACCGAGTGAGGCATAAACGGTATTTTTCACCACGTTCAGATCTTCGTTGTAAGTCGGCACAAAGATATCGACCGTCGGCCATTCGTTCATGTCTTTCGGCAGCGGCACCGGATGACGATTCAGCGGCCAGACGACCTGGAAGTAGCCCAGTACCAGCACTATCCAGGCATAGGTTTCTGCAAACAGCAGAATCAGCCCGCATACCAGGCTGACGGGGTCGTTCCAGTTCAACGTCGAGGTATAGCGCCACCAGATGTAGCGGCAGGAGACCGTCAACGACAGAACGATCAGCATCAGCGCGGAGAAACGACCGGGAATACGGCGCACCAGCAGGGCCACGCCCCACAACAGCATCAGGAAAATAAACTGTGAAATCGGGTTAAACGGCTGCGTGATACAAACCAGCGCCAGCAGCAGCGATAGCACTACGGCAACGCCAAGCACAAACCGTCGCAGTTTTGGGTTCAGGTGCGCCAGCTCTTTTTTATGGTCGAGATGGCCGGTTTGCGCGTTCACACGGCCCGGCAGCGACTCCGCCCACTGGTTATAGCGTTCACGCAGGCGATCGACGCCGGCGAAAGGGCGCCAGGCCACGGCACGCCGGGTTTCCGGCGGTTTGCTGATGATGAGCCACAGTGCCTGCAGCAGGTAACGCAGCGGATCTAATGGCCGGGGACGCGCAAAACGAATATGCGGAAACAGCTCATCCTGACGTGCTTGCAGCGCCTGCCAGCGCGGGTTTTCTAGCGGCAAAAACATCCATGCCAGCCCGACCCACAGGCAAGCTAGCGTTGCGGCGAGCCAGGAAGAGCCAGCACGCCGATAGCCGATATAGCGCGCACGTAGCTGCGCATACACCGACGGGACGAATATCCAGCTGCTAAGGCGAATCATGATTCGCGCTCCTCCGCCGGGTGATGTCCGGCATAGTGCATCAGGCACCAGTTGGCGAGGGTGATCATCTCTTCAGCGGCCAGCGAGTCATGACGATACTCGCCCAAAGGCTGCTTGCTGGCCAGGCTTTCGGCCATCGCCTCATCGCGATGGACCACCACCGGCACCAGATGGCGCTGTGTTTGCAGCCAGACCTGATACAGGTCTTCCTGCAGCGGGCTGCTCATGCGCAGGCCGTTAAGCAGAATATGGGTATTGGCAGGCAGTGGCTGCTGGTGCAAACGAATGTGGCAGTTGGCGTCCGGCTTCACGATGGTCAATGTATAGTGGCAAGCCTCAATAAGCGCAGGCGTCCACGGATAGAAGCCGTGCGGCACGTCGATAAGTATCCACTGATAGCGTCCCTCACGCTCCAGCGTCTGGACAATTTCGGTGATGATCGACAGCGTGTCGCTGAGTACGGCCACATTTTGTCGATCGCCGGGTTGCAGTTTGCCGAACGGTAGCAGGTCGATTTGCGCGGTATAGCGGAGCGCGGTATCGCGCCAGTCATTACCGTCCCGCACTGCGCGCGCCCAGCCGCTTTCACGAGCGATATCATCGTTAAATGACAGGCGCAGCATATTGTCGGGGCTGGCATCGATAACCAATACCGACTCCCCGAGCAGTTGCAATGACCACGCGAGGGCCGCCGTGATTGACGTTGTGCCCACGCCACCGCGCACGCCCTGTAATCCCAGAATAGCCATTCGGCTTCCTTATTTTTGTTCGGCTTTTTGTTCTGCAAACTCTGATAGCAGCGGCCAGCGCTTAAACGCCGCAGCTAATTTTTCACGCTGGGAAATATCAGTGTAATCTATATTGGGTAGAGAGAAAGCTCGGCTCAATGCGAGAAAGTCATTCTGGAAAGTGTAACCGAGTTGCGAATCAACTGATGTCATAGGTTCGTTATCTGGCATTTCTTTACTCCCTCTGAAATCAAAGTACGAATGCGCCACCTCTTTCGACTGGCAACCTTTCCATGAAATTCGTTTATACTCATCATACTTCAGATGGCAATGAGCACATCCACTTCTACTCATTCCAGCCACATAGTTATGCAATTTCCAGGGGATTTACACACTTATCGCCTGACGATAACTCGAATTATTTAGAGTATACATGCTAAATCTGATGCTATTTAATTTCAATATTAGGTTTATTCTGGCGATGACACTAGTAAACTTATACGCAGGATTTTCGTCGATAAGAGGGACACGATGAACCCCATATTTTCGCTAGGTATTCAGTCGCTGTGGGATGAGGTGAGCCATATGCCCACAGGCGGCGTCTGGTGGATCAATACTGACCGCCATGAGGATGCCGTTAGCCTGCTAAATCAGACGCTTTCCGCGCAGCCAGATTCGGCCCATGTCGCCGTCGTCGGTATGGGGGGAAACCCCAATGACCTCATAGAGTTAAGGGATAATTCCGGGCCAAAAAAAATTGCGCTATTTACCATGCAGGATAGCCAGAATGGTCTACACTTTATGCGCCGCGATTTACTCTGCACGCTGGAGCCCAAAGATTATTTCGTTATCCTTTTATGTTCCCACAACGCCTGGGAAAATATATTGGGGAAAAAACTTCTCGATTGGGTAAACAAGTCTCAACAATGGGCGAAATACTACCATTGCACTCTTTTAGTTCTTAGCCCTGGCAACAATGCCGATGCCTTAACATCACATCTTCTGGGTGAATATCGTTCACTTTCCGGCCTCGCAAATTTACGTTACCAGGGTGATAGTCAACTCCTGGATATATCTTACTGGGCGAATGAAAAAGGCGTTAGCGCCCGTCAGCAGCTTTTAATTAAACAAAATGACAACGGCTGGCATTTAGCACAGGAAGAGGTTGCCAACGTGCAACCACGCAGTGATGAAAAAGAAGTTCTGAGTAATATCAATATTCTTGAAGGCGCACCGCCGCTGTCAGAACACTGGACGTTATTCGAAACCAACGACGCCGTATTTAATGCCGCGCGCACCGCCCAGGCCGCAACGGTCATATTCTCGCTCAACCAGAATAGCCAGGTCGAACAACTGGCCCACTATATCCATACCTTGCGTCGCCAGCGCGGAAGCGCATTAAAAATCATCGTTCGCGAGACCACGGCAAGCCTGCGCGCCACCGACGAGCGCCTGCTGCTCAGCTGTGGCGCCAACCTGGTAATTTCTGCAAACGCGCCGCTGTCTCGCAGCCTGACGTTGATTGAAAGCGTGCAAACGCAGCAGTTCAATCGCCACGTACCGGAAGACCTGAGCACGCTGCTGGCCAACACGGAACCGTTGAAGCTGAAGGGTTATCAGAAGTGGGATGTATTCTGCGACTCGGTGCAAAAAGTGATCAACAACACCTTACTCCCCGCCGACAGCAAAGGGGTGATGGTCGCTTTGCGCCCGGCGCCGGGACTTCGCGTTGAGCAGGCGCTCACGCTATGTCGCCCTCACCGTATGGGCGACATCGTCACCATTGCCGACCAACGTCTGGTGTTGTTCCTGCCGTTCTGCCGGGTCAATGACCTGGACAAAGCGCTGAACCATATTTTTCCGCTACCTACCGGCGATATTTTCTCTAACCGCATGATTTGGTTCGAAGATAAGCAAATTGCCTCCGAACTGCTGATCATGCGCGACGTGAAGCCAGAACTGTGGACCAAACCACTGCAGATGGCGCCAAAACCGACCAACGTCATCAACGCCACTTACGAGGGCAACGGCTGGCGTCGTTATCCCGAACCACTGCGTTTGTCCGCCGATACCGAAGAGAAATCGTCATGATGTCAATAAGCGATATTATTCAACTCGTGGTACTGTGCGCGTTTATTTTTTTCCCGTTGGGATATCTGACGCGCCACCATCAACGTCGGATTGAAAACGCCTTCCGCTTGATGTTTCTTAAACCCCGTTATGTTAAGCCAGTAGGCGTATTGCGCCGGGATCTGGCCGTCAGGGCAAAATCAAAAAATGACTAATTCGACGCAAAACGCCACCGCGACGCCTTCTTCCTCCTGGCATTACTGGCGGGGCCTATCCGGCTGGAACTTCTATTTTCTGGTCAAATTTGGCCTACTGTGGGCCGGATACCTGAATTTTCACGCCATGCAGAACCTGGTATTTATGGCCTTCCTGCTGTTCCCGTTGCCCAACAGTCGGCTGCACCGTTGGCGACACTGGATTGCGATACCTATCGGCTTTGCGCTGTTCTGGCACGATACCTGGCTGCCGGGACCGGAAAGCATTATGAGCCAGGGCTCGCAAATTGCAGGTTTCAGCGCCGATTACATTTGGGACCTGATCACGCGTTTCATCAACTGGCAGATGGTTGGCGTCTTCTTCGTGCTGCTGGTCGCCTGGCTGTTCCTGAACCAATGGATTCGTATTACGGTATTTGTTGTCATCGCCATGGTGTGGATTAACCTGAACGCGCTCCTTGGTCCCTCGTTTAGCCTGTGGCCTCCCGGGCAAAATGCGACGGCGACAACCGCCAACACGGCTGCGCCAACGGCAACAACAGGCACAAGTGCAGCTACAAACAGCGATATTCCGGCACAAACCGCCGCGCCGACATCAGATAACCTGAACGCCTGGCTGAACAGCTTCTACACTGCGGAAAGTAAGCGCGTCACGACTTTCCCAACGGAGTTGCCGGCTGACGCTCAGCCATTTGACCTGCTGGTTATCAACATCTGCTCGCTGGCAAATTCCGATCTCGAAGCTGCCGCGCTGATGCAACATCCGCTGTGGTCGCACTTTGATATTCGCTTTAGCAACTTCAACTCAGCCACCTCGTACAGTGGCCCGGCGGCGATTCGCCTGTTGCGCGCCAGTTGCGGTCAGCCATCACACACCAGCCTGTATCAGCCCGCGGGCAACCAATGCTATCTGTTCGATAATCTTTCAAAACTGGGCTTTAAGCAGAACCTGATGCTCGACCACAACGGTGTTTTCGGCGACTTCCTTAAAGAAGTACGTGAAAACGGCGGCATGCAGAGCCCGCTGATGGATCAGAGTAAACTGCCGGTCAACCTGCTGTCATTCGACGGTTCACCGGTGTATGACGACCTCGCCACGCTGAATCGCTGGATGCAGTCTCCGGATATTCCTGTGGGTGGCCGTTCGGCGACCTTCTACAATATTCTGCCGCTGCACGACGGTAACCATTATCCGGGTCAGAGTAAGACCGCAGACTATAAAGCCCGTGGACAGAAGCTATTCGATGAACTGGATGCCTTCTTTACCGAGCTGGAAAAATCAGGTCGTAAGGTGATGGTGGTGGTCGTTCCTGAGCATGGCGCGGCATTGCAAGGCGATAAGATGCAGGTTTCCGGCCTGCGCGATATCCCAAGCCCGTCGATTACCCACGTTCCGGCCGCCATCAAATTCTTTGGTATGAAGGCGCCGCATCAGGGTCCGGCAATCGACATCACCCAGCCAAGCAGCTATCTCGCCATTTCCGAGCTGGTTGCCCGCGCGGTGGACGGCAAGCTGTTCACCGAAGACAGCGTTGATTGGTCCGCGCTGACCAGCAACCTGCCGCAGACTGCCGCCGTGTCGGAAAACTCCAACGCTGTGGTAGTGCAATATCAGGGCAAACCATACGTGCGCCTGAACGGCGGTGCCTGGGTACCGTATCCGCAATAACCGTTCATTGGGGTTAACGAAAAAGGCCGCAGAGCTTCCTCTGCGGCCCGGTTCGGGCGCATGTGCCATTGCGGCAGCCACGACGCCCCGTCAGCTTAGAACCTGAAGAAGTGACGTACCAGCGCGACCACCAATGGGCCGACGATGGAGGTCACGACCGCAAGCACTAATGCCTCGTTGAGCGTCATACAACCGCCTGTATTGCAATGGCAACGGTTCGCGGCTATCCTCTTGTTGTCTAGCAAGTGAATGGCCCTCGTTATGTTGCCGGTTGATACCAAACAACGTGCGGGGGCTTTCTCTTTCCAGCAACTCATGCCGCCGGGGATCAAGCCCCCGCAACATTGCGCCTCACCGGAAACGCCGGCTTACTTCTGATACTACTGCAAACAATTCCTCAACTCGCCACTCTGTGCGGGGCGGATGCCTTTTTCGGAATTCAGCCCGACGCATCAACGAAAAAGGCCGCAGAGTTTCCCCTACGGCCCGGTTCGGGCGCATGTTGCCACTGCGGCAGCCACAACGCCCCGTCAGCTTAGAACCTGAAGAAGTGACGTACCAATGCGACCACCAATGGGCCGACGATGGAGGTTACAACCGCAAGCACTAGTGCCTCGTTGAGCGTCATACAACCGCCTGCATTGCAATGGCAACGGTTCGCGGCTATCCTGTCTTTGTGAAGAGATGTGGATGCCCTCGTAAGTTGCCAGGTTAAAACCAAACAACGTGCGGGGGCTTTCTCTTTTCAGCAACTCATGCCGCCGGGGATCAAGCCCCCGCAACATTGCGCCTCACCGGGAAACCCGGCTTGCCGTCAATAATACGGCAATCGACCTTTCAACTCGCCGGAAGAGACTCCTTTTCAGAATTGCGCCCGAAAACAAAAAGGCCGCAAAGTTTAACCTCTGCGGCCTTTAAGATAGTCAGTACGTTACACGCTCTTTTCTTGATTCTCATCCTGGTCAACGGCAAAGCATGCCACCAGCTGACCGCCATAATCTTTAAGCTGCGGCTGAAGCTGCGTGCACGGCCCGAAGCGTCGACGGCAACGCGCGTTGAAAGCGCAACCCGGCGGCGGATTCAGCGGGCTTGGTAGCTCACCGGTCAGTTTGATGCGCTCGCGGCGATCGTCCGGATTCAGACGCGGCGTCGCGGAGAGCAGCGCCTGGGTGTACGGATGACGCGGGTTGTTGAAGATCTGGTCTTTCGTGCCCTTCTCCACGCAACGGCCTAAGTACATCACCATCACTTCGTCGGCGATGTGCTCCACCACCGACAGGTCGTGGGAGATAAAGACGTAAGACAGCCCCAACTCCTGCTGCAAATCCATCATCAGGTTCAGCACCTGCGCGCGAACGGAAACGTCGAGCGCGGAGACCGGTTCGTCGGCAATCACCACGTCCGGGTCGAGCATCAGACCACGAGCGATAGCGATACGCTGGCGCTGACCGCCAGAGAACATGTGCGGATAACGGTCGTAGTGCTCCGTTTTGAGACCCACTTTCGCCATCATCGCCAACGCTTTTTCACGGCGCTGCTCTTTGCTGAGCGAGGTGTTAATCAGCAGCGGCTCTTCCAGAATCTGCCCCACCTTCTTACGCGGGTTCAGAGAACCATAGGGGTTCTGGAACACAATCTGGATTTTCTGCCGACGCAATTTTTGCGCGTGTGGATCGTGCTTGAGCAGATCCTGCCCCTGGTAGTACAGCTCGCCGCCGGTTGGCACTTCAATCATCGTCAGCAGGCGACCCAGGGTCGATTTGCCGCAGCCGGACTCGCCCACTACGGCAAGCGTTTTGCCACGCTCCAGCGTAAATGACACGCCGTCCAATGCTTTCACCAGGCGCTCAGGAGCAAACATCCCCTTCTTCACCGGATAGTGTTTTTTCAGGTCAATTGCCTGCAGCAGCGGCTGCTGCGAGGTGGCCTCGTGCGTACTCATAGTGTGGGCCTCCCGGCATCATCGAGTGGATAGTGGCATTTCGACTGGCGAGCACCGTCAACGGTATTCAGCTCAGGCTCTACGCTGCGGCATTTATCCGTCGCATAGGGGCAACGCGGGTTCAGCAGACAGCCGTTCGGGCGGTCGTATTTACCCGGCACAACTCCCGGCAGCGAAGCCAGACGCGCTTTATCCTGAGCAAATTCGGGTAACGCCCGCAGCAGCGCCTGAGTATAGGGATGGCGCGGCGCGCGGAAAATGTCGCTGGCCGCCCCCGTCTCTACCACCTGACCGGCGTACATCACGATGATTTTGTGCGCAGCTTCAGCCACCAGCGCCAAATCGTGAGTAATCAGGATCAGCGCCATGTTCTCTTTCTGCTGTAATTCCAGCAGCAGCTCGATAATCTGCGCCTGAATGGTCACGTCGAGCGCGGTGGTCGGCTCATCGGCAATCAGCAGCTTCGGACGGCAGGCAATCGCCATGGCGATCATCACGCGCTGGCTCATCCCACCGGACAGCTGGTGCGGGTAAACATCCAGTCGTGATGCCGGATCCGGGATCCCGACCTGATTCAACAGGTCGATTGCCCGCTGACGGCGCGTCTGTTTGTTGCCGCCCTGGTGCACTTTAATCGCTTCCATAATCTGGAAGCCGACGGTGTAGCACGGGTTCAGGCTGGTCATCGGATCCTGGAAGATCATCGCCACTTCGGCGCCCACCAGATTGCGACGCTCTTTCTCGGAGATACGCTTCAGATCCTGACCGTTAAACATCAGGCTTTCAGCCATAACGCGGCCGGGATAATCAATCAGCCCCATGATCGCCAATGAGCTAACAGATTTACCCGAGCCGGACTCGCCGACAATACCAACGACTTCGCCCTGACTGACGCTATAGCTCACGCGGTCTACGGCTTTAAACGGTGTGCCTTCGTCGCCGAAGTGCACCGATAATTTATCTACATTTAATAACGCCATCTCGAACCTCTTACTGCTTCAGTTTGGGATCGAGCGCGTCACGCAGACCGTCACCCATCAGGTTAAATGCCAGCACCGTCAGCAGAATCGCCAGCCCCGGGAAGGTCACCACCCACCAGGCGCTTTGGGCAAACTGCAGAACGTCAGAGAGCATGGTGCCCCACTCCGGCGTAGGCGGCTGTGCGCCCATCCCCAGGAAGCCGAGGGCAGCCATATCGAGAATGGCGTTAGAGAAACCGAGCGATGCCTGAACAATCAGCGGCGCAAGGCAGTTTGGGAAAATATTGACGAACATCTGGCGCATCGCCCCGGCGCCCGCGACGCGGGAAGCGGTTACGTAGTCGCGGTTGACCTCCACCAGCACGGCGGCACGGGTTAGGCGGACGTAGTGCGGCAAGGCGACAAAGGTTAATGCCAGCGCGGCGTTGCCGATCGACGGGCCGAAGATAGCCACCAGCACCAGCGCCAACAGCAGGCTAGGCAGTGCCAGCATAATATCGACGACACGCATGATGATGTTGTCGACGAGGCCGCCAAAGTAACCCGCCACCAGGCCAAGGATGATCCCCAGCACCAGCGACAGCACCACCACCAGACAGCCAACCAGCAGCGACAGACGCGCACCGTACATCAGGCGCGACAGCACGTCACGACCAACGTCATCGGTGCCCAGCAGATGCGCCAGACTACCGCCGTCCTGCCACGCTGGCGGAGCCAGCAGCGAATCGCGGAACTGATCCGCCGGGTTATACGGTGCAATCCAGTTGGCGAAGATGGCAATAAACAGCACGATAACCACGTACACCAGGCCAACCACCGCGCCTTTATTGCGCTTAAAATAGTGCCAGAATTCCTGTAATGGGGTCATCGGCACCGGTGCTTTATTCTCAGTAACTTGTGACATGACGGCCCCTTACTTCTTATGACGAATGCGCGGGTTCACCACGCCGTACAGCAGGTCTACCAGCAGGTTGACGAGGATAATCATCGTCGCCACCAGCAGCACCCCACCCTGCACCACCGGATAGTCACGGCGTTGCAGCGCGTCAATCAACCAGCGCCCCAGCCCCGGCCAGGAGAAGATGGTTTCCGTCAGAATCGCACCAGCCAGCAGCGTACCAACCTGCAGGCCGATAACCGTCACCACCGGCAGCATCGCGTTACGCAGCGCGTGCACGATGATGACGCGCATGCGGGTTAACCCCTTGGCGCGCGCGGTACGGATATAGTCTTCACCCAGCACTTCCAGCATGGACGAGCGGGTCATACGCACAATTACCGCCAGCGGAATGGTCCCCAGCACGATAGCCGGCAGAATCATATGCGCCAGCGCATCGATAAAGTTGCCTTCTTCGCCCCAGATTGCGGTATCAATCAGCATAAAGCCGGTAAGTGGGTTGGAGTCGTCAAGGAACACCATGTCGCTGACGCGCCCGGAAACGGGGGTCAGGTTCCAGTGCACCGACACCAGCATGATCAGCATCATGCCCCACCAGAAAATCGGCATGGAGTAGCCGGTCAGCGCGAGGCCAACGGCTGTGTGATCGAAGATAGAACCGCGCTTCACCGCGGCCAGCACGCCCACCGGAATCCCCACGGCGACGGCAAAAATCATGGCGCAGATACCGAGTTCCAGTGTCGCTTTAAAGCGCGGCACAAACTCGTCCCACACCGGGAGACGACTCTTTAATGAAATCCCTAAGTCACCGTGCAGCACGCCCCAGATATAGTGGAGATACTGCTGCCACATTGGCTTATCCAGGCCGAGTTCAGCCAGCAGCTGGGCATGGCGCTCAGGGGAAATACCACGCTCGCCCGCCATAATCATCACCGGATCGCCGGGAATCATATGCACGAAGGCAAACGTGAGGAGGGTGATACCGATAAACGTCGGGATCACCAGACCCAACCGTTTGAGGATGAACTGCAACATAACCCTGATTCTCTCTAATGACGTCCCGCCTGGTCACAGGCCGTCTGTATTGCTCACAAATCTGCCGCCAGTTCTCAACACGAGAGGCGCAGATACGGCGCGGCTTCCCGCCCCAAAGGGGGCAGGAAGCATGCGCGGCCTGTTAAGGCGTCGTCTTTATTATTCGATCGATACGTTGTCGAAGTGGTGCTTGCCTAATGGGTCAACCACGTAGCCTTTGACTTCTTTACGCACTGGCTCGTATACGGTGGAGTGAGCGATGATCAGCGCCGGAGCCTGGTCATGCATCACTACCTGAGCCTGCTTGTACAGTTCAATACGCTTGTTGTGGTCGTCGGTCGCACGCGCCGGCTGAATCAGGTCTTCAAACGGCTTGTAGCACCAGCGAGAGTAGTTGGAGCCGTCTTTCGCCGCTGCGCAGCTGAACAGGGTCGCGAAGAAGTTATCCGGATCCCCGTTGTCGCCGGTCCAGCCCATCATCACAGCCTGGTGTTCGCCCGCTTTCGCACGCTTGAGGTATTCGCCCCACTCGTAGGTCACGATTTTGGCCTGTACGCCGATCTTCGCCCAGTCAGCCTGAATCATCTCAGCCATACGGCGAGCGTTCGGGTTGTACGGACGCTGTACCGGCATCGCCCACAGCTCAACGGTGAAGCCTTTATCCTGGCCCGCTTCTTTCAGCAGCGCCTTGGCTTTTTCCGGATCGTAGCTGTAGTCTTTGACGTCGTCGTTATAGCCCCACATGGTTGGCGGGATCAGGTTTTTCGCGGCTACGCCAGCGCCCTGATAAACGGCTTTGATGATCGCTTCTTTGTTAACTGCGTAGGTCAGCGCCTGGCGCACTTTCACGTCATCAAACGGTTTTTTCTCGGTGTTGAAGGAGAGATAGCCCACGTTCAGGCCAGCCTGTTCCATCAGGTTGATGCTCTTGTCTTCTTTCATGCGCGCGATGTCTGCCGGGTTCGGGTACGGCATCACCTGGCACTCGTTTTTCTGCAGCTTGGCATAACGCACGGAAGCGTCAGGCGTGATGGAGAAGACCAGACGGTCGATCTGCGGCTTGGTGCCCCAGTAGCCCGGGAAGGCTTTGTACAGAATACGGGAGTCTTTCTGGTACTGCACCAGCTGGAATGGACCGGTACCGATTGGGTTCAGGTCCACTTTCTCCGGCGTACCGGCTTTCAGCATGTTGTCAGCATATTCTTTAGACAGAATAGAGGCGAAGTCCATTGCCAGGTCGGCCAGGAACGGCGCTTCCGGGCGAGTCAGCACGAACTGTACGGTATGATCGTCGACTTTTTTCACTTCGCTAATCAGGTCTTGCAGGCCCATGCCTTCAAAGTATTCATAGCTGCCACCAGAAACTTTGTGGTACGGGTTCTGTGGGTTCTTCTGACGGTCGAAGGAGAAGACGATATCGTCGGCATTCACGTCGCGAGTCGGTTTGAACTCTTTGTTATCCTGCCACTTCACACCCTGACGCAGGTGGAAGGTATAGGTTTTGCCATCCGGGCTGATGTCCCATTTCTCGGCCAGACCCGGAATCACTTCCGTGGTGCCGGTTTTGAATTCAACCAGACGGTTATAGATAGGTACGGAGCTGGCATCATAGGTGGTACCAGACGTAAAGAGCTGTGGGTTAAAGCCTTCCGGCGAGCCTTCTGAACAATAAACCAGGGTTTTGGCCTGTACGCTGGCAGCAACGGTCATCGCGACCAGGCTGAGGCCCAGCTTCAGCATCCCTGACTTCTTCAAGGAAATACTCATTATTCTGCTCCAATGTGATATGTGTTGTTTTTACCCTTTGCATTGGGTTACACCGCCTGACCTTATTTTTTATTTAACCGGCTGGGTCGATGCATATAGAGGCGAGGGATTCCTTTCACTGGAACATCTGAGTTGCAGTGCGGATTCTCCATGAAATGCCCCTCATGCCGTACAATCTGTCAATAGAATGTGAAAACGTCAATACAGTTAACCGGGATTTGTACTGAAGGTGAGAATGGATGGGCAAAGATTAAAAAAACCCCGAAGCACTATTTTCAGCAGAGAAATTTATGCTATGGGCATGAAGGCAGAGTTATTCACTTAATACTTTGCAACATTCAGTGATTAACAATTAGTCATTATGTGAAAAATTTCTTTCGATATGCTGATTATCTGAGCGATTAATGCCGCGAACGTTAAAACGCACAGGTGAAAATGCTGAGGTTACCCATAAGTAGCGTGAAAAAAGATTCGTCTATGCATATAAAAATACAATGGAATATGTCACATAATTGTGAACAAACAGTGAGAAAATAGTTCTTTAGATGGATAAGAGCAGGCCAACGGCCCGCTCTCATAAACTTATGGTTTTACACGCGCCTGACTTCGCTTTTCACTCCAGTTAAACAGCGAGTTGACCAGAATCGCCGTCAACGTCCCCGCCGCCATGCCGTTACCAAACACCATTTGCACGCCTGACGGGAAATTTTGATAAAGACCCGGCACCAGAATAGGCAGCATGCCCATCGCCAGCCCCATTGCCAGCGCGTAAGTTTTGCCCGGTGTGTGCAACGGTTCACGAGCGATCATATCGATACCAATCACCCCGATAATGCTGAACACAATCACCGCCGTACCACACACCACCGGCCCTGGCAGGCAGGTCGCAAGACGTACCAGCGGTGAGAACAGCGCAATCAGAATCAACAGCAGCCCTGCTGCGGCGGTGACATAACGTGATTTGACATTGGTGGTGCGCACCACACCGATATTTTCGCCGGAGGTAATAATTAGCGATGTCCCGAAAATCCCCCCCAGCAGCGACATAATGGCATCGCCGCGAATCGTACGCGGAATCGCTTCACGGACGTTCTGCGTAGAATTAACAATCTCCGCCGTCGCAATCGTTTGCCCAGTTGCTTCAGCCATAGAAATTACCGCGTAAATCAGCAACGGCAACGAAGCGGAAAGGTTGAAAATGGGCCAACCGAAGGGGAACAATTGCGGAACGCTGAACAGCGGGCCGTGGCTCACGCCGCTAAAGTCGGCACTGCCCAGCATCATGCCCAACAGCGTACCGGCAAGCAGGCCAAACATCACAGCAAGCTGGCGCAGAATACCGGTAAAGACCAGCGCGAAAACCAGCGTAATCAGGATCGTCCCCAGCGATAAAATAATGCTGGTCGGGTGAGCAAAATCCGTGCTTCCCGGCTGGCCAATAATCAATCCGCCGTAGAGACGAATCAGGTTTATCGACACCATCAGCAGCATAATGCCGATAATAAAGGGCGGGAAATGGTGCAGGCAGCGGCGGAAAATGGGCAGCGCCAGAAAGTAGAACAACGACGTTAAGATAACCGCGCCAACGGCCGTCTGGATATTGGTTTGCAGAGCGATAGCGACAAAAATCGCGATCGGCGCGCCGCCGGGCACCATGATAAACGGCAGGCGCGCGCCTACCCCTTTCACGCCCAGGCTTTGCAGAATCGCGCCCAGCCCGCACATCAGAAACGTGGCGCTCAGCACCGAAGCGGTCACCGCGTCGGTAAAGTGCAGCGCTTTGGCGATCAGAAAAACGGAAGTGATGGGGGTCGCGGCGACGACCAGCACATGCTGAAGCGCCAGAAGAAAGGTCGTTTGCCAGGGTAATGCATCGTTGTCCGGCGTGGTAAGGCCAGGTTGCGGCATGATTGCCTCCCGTTAAACATCAAAAAAATGACCGCCAGCACGCACTGGCGGCAGAGATTATTTCAACCAGGCAATCGCGTCGGCGGCATAACGATGCGCGCGGAATGCACTGTTCTGTTTTCCGGGAATAATGCCTTTGCTCAGGTGCTCCGGATACTCATTGAAGAACGGAATGATATATTCCCAAACCGTTTCCCCTTCCGGCGTCACTTCAAACAGACGACCAAATGCGGATTCACAGATAAAGGTGTTGCCGTTCGCCAGACGTTGCGCGCTGCCCATATAGGGGGAGAAGAAGGCCGGCGGGAAGATATCGCGATATTGCCAGGTAATGGCGTGGGTTTGCGGATTGAACTCCAGCACCGTGGAATGCGGCGAGGTCACGCCCGGACGCAGGTTGCCATTGTCAAAAACAAGAATCGACCCGTTCTCCATTTCAACCGGCGTATGTTGCTGCGCCACCACTTCCGGCCCCGCGTGCCAGACAACTTTGCCGCTCTCTTTAGATACGGCAATCACGCCAGACGTCGTGCGCAGGCTCATCAGCACCAGGCCATCGCGAGTCACCGACAGGCCGTTAATCATCGGCCAGTGGCGACGGTCAAAAATCTCATGAATCGGGAAATCTTCCGGATTCAAATGCTCCCAGGCACGCCATTCCCAGAGTACTTCACCGTCGCGATTGACCTCTTTGACGACGTCGCTCTGAATCACGCCGTCCGGCGCATCACGTCGCGGGTCGCCGCCGGTCACACGGGCAGCGATATCGGCAGGCAGCGGCGACGCGGCGGTATACAGCAGATTACCGTTCGGCAACCACTGCGCATCATGGTGATGGAAGATGTCTTCATAGTGCCAGACAATTTCGTTATCCGGCGTCACTTCGTAGAAATCACCGCCATGCCAGAGATCCCACGCGGGATAGAGATTTGCGGAGGTACGGTGGCTACCGTTATATCCCAGGTTACCGTTAGGCAGCAGCACCGCATCGCGCCCTGCACGTACCGGCAGCTGCCACTGATGCGCGACCTCACCCTGTTCATCAACCAGATAAACCCGCCCTTCTGCGGTTTGCGGGGCAAAGAGGGTATACCCGCCAAAACTCTTCTCTTTGTCGATAAAGGTGAGCCCGGATGGACGGCGTCCAAGCGTAAAAGTCGGATCCTGAGTTAAGTGTGCCACGTAGCCTCCAGATGGATAAATTTGCGTAAAAATACCCCATTAAAACGTTTTAATGAAGAATTTTTTCTGAAAAAGCTTATTCATCAGCTGGCATAGCAACGTAAAAGGTCAGCACAAAAAAGTGTGTTAATCTGTGCAAAAGATTTTGGAGGCTGCAAGCAAATGCCTGCTCAAGAAAAAAAACGCACAAAGTTGATTGATGTCGCCCGCCATGCCGGCGTGTCGCCAGGAACGGTATCCAACGCGTTGCATAACACGCGCTTTGTTGAACCGGAGACCCGTCGGCGTATTGAAGAGGCGATTGTCGCGCTGAATTACACGCCCAATATCCGTGCCCGACAGCTGCGTACCGGCAAAACCAATACCATCGCGCTGCTCTCATCGGTGCCGTTGACCATTGCCTCCGGCGCCTCCCGGCTGGGATTTATGATGGAGGTTGCGCTCACTTCCGCCATGATGGCGCTGGAAAAACAGCATGCCTTGATTCTGGTGCCACCGGGCGCAAATCCGCTGGACGCGGTCGGCTTCGACGCAGCGATTCTGATTGAGCCGGCGGAAAACGATCCCCAGCTACAGGCGCTGGCGCAGGCCGGCATTCCTTGTGTCACCATTGGCCGCACGCCGGGGACCGACACGCCTGTGCCGTGGGTTGAACTGCATTCAGCAGCAACGGCGCAAATTCTGCTCGCGCATCTGGAGTCCTCCGGCACACGTAAATGTGCGTTATTTGTCGGCAACATGCAGCGCACATCAATGCTGGAGAGCAAAGCGGCTTACCGGCGCTGGTGTGAAGGGCGGCAGTCCCCCGTCATCTACTCGCTCAATGAAAGCGACGGTGAAAATGCCGGCTACCGCGCGGCACATCAGCTATTACAGGAACATCCCGACGTTGATGGCGTGCTGGTGCTGATCGATACCTTTGCCAGCGGCGCGGTACGGGCTTTTCAGGAACAAGATATCGCCATACCTGAACAAATACGGGTGGTTACTCGCTATGACGGTATTCGCGCACGTGAATCCACACCGCCACTGACGGCAGTGAATATGCATCTTGATGAAGTGGCGCGTCAGGCCATCACGCTCTTGTTTGCCGCTATGGCGGGTGAGAAGGTCAGCTACAGCAAGGGTAAAACTCCGGATCTGGTCGTGCGGGCATCCACTTCGCGATAAGAGAGCTGAGCTACAAACGCAAAAAAGCCGCTCAAAGAGCGGCTTTTTTTAATTTGGTCGGTGATAGAGGATTCGAACCTCCGACCCCTTCGTCCCGAACGAAGTGCGCTACCAGGCTGCGCCAATCACCGAATGCGGCGCATCTTACTGCTGTGCCCCGCCCTCGTCAATCCCTTATTTAACAAAAGCCCCTTGTTCGGCCAGAAAGCCATCACTGCGCCGATTTTTTCGCCTCGGGGATGTGGCACCAGTTGTTGTACTCGTTGATTCCACCGTCCGGAGAAGTGTAACCCAAACAGCCCATAATGGTGTCATAAAGCTCCACGTGGCGTTTCGGCTGCTTCATCGCCGCCTGCTGTTGCAGGTATGCGAACGACCTGGCGTGGTCCGGATTTTCCAGATACTTATCCGACATCCAGACCATCATCGGCACGCGGAACTGCTCCGGCGGCGCCATCTTGCGTGGCGTACCGTGCAGACGTTCGTGATCGTTGATCGACTCGCCGTGGTCCGCGGCATAGAAGACGATGGCCTTCTTATCGCGTAACTGATCAAAGATGTTCACCAGGAAATGGTCAACGTAGGTGATCGAGTTATCGTACGAGTTAATCAGCTCCGCTTTGCTGCATTTATCATCCACGTTCACGCACTCCGGGGTCCACTTTGCAAAGCTGCGCGGGTAGCGCTGCGTGTAGTTAAAGTGCGAGCCTTTGGTGTGAATGATGATCAGGTGCTTACCGTCGACGCCGTTACGCGCCAATACGTTTTTCATTTCATCCGCCAGCAGCATATCGTCCACGCTCTTGCCGCGGTTACGCGGCTCGGCGCCAATCTGCTCGCGGTAGGCAATGTTGTTGGCCATGGTGTTGCTGTAGAACCACAGTTCGCTCTGCATCGCCAGCAGGTCACCGGTAAAGCCGAGCTGATGCAGCACCGCAAACACGTTTTGTTCTTTCAGCGTGCGCTGCGGGTTATCACTCGCCCCGCCCTGACGGACAAACATGCAGCGCAACGAAAGCTTGGTCGCGGTATCGCAGGAATAGCCGCGGAAGGCCACCAGATTTTTCTCCTTCTCCAGCTCCGGGGTGGTGTTGCGCGCGTAGCCGAACAGGCCCATATGATCCCAGCGGGTCGTTTCGCCGATGATAAACACCAGATAGGTATCATCAATGTCTTTAGGCGCAACGTAGGTAAACTTCTTTGCCGGATCGATAAGATCGCTGGTATCCAGCGATTCATCAACCTGGGTCCAACCGTACAGACTTAGCGCAGAGACCCAGTTGCTCGGCAGGTAAGAGTTGGCCAGTACGCCGCCATAGCTTGGTAGATCGACCTGTGAAAGGCGCTCGCTGTCCTTCAGGTGGGCTTCCATCAAGCGAATAGGCCCCCACACCAACAGCGCACAGAGCAGCACAATGCCAATACCCCGTAGGCGCTGCCCTGACGTCAGCAGTTGATTAAGCAGCGTATCCCGCGCCTGGTTAAACCAGATAAAGATCAGCGGGATAATGCTGGTGAGCACCAGCCAGGAGATAAAATGCCAGCCCACCACCTCTTTGGAGAGATCGACATCGGTCGTCATCACCGAGGCAATAATCCCGTAGCCAATGACCACATTCAGGTTGGTCATGTAGTAGCTTGCGCCGGCGGAAATCAGCACCACGGCCGTTGCCAGCACTTTCCACAACCTACGTCCCCCCAGCGACAGCAGACGGAACAGGAAGAACGTCACCAGCAGCGAACTCACCAGCTCAATGCCGATAAACATCCCTTTCTCGACACTGAAGTCCGATAAATACCCCCCGAACCGACGAACCAACACGGAATAATTCATAAACCAGCCGATGTATACCGCCAGCAAAAGACTGAGCTTTTGCTGGGACATCGCTTTGATGTATCTCATTCGAAAAACCCTGGAAAAAGGGAAAATAAAAAACAAGTCACAAATCAAATAATTAGTAGACTAGTTAATTTATGCGATTTGCCCAAAGGGCCGCATTTGCAAGCGCGGTAAGTAGACAACAAGAAAGGGGAAAAGTATTCGCTGCGGATGTGATCAGGCCAAATATTTACAAAAATATTTGGCCTGAATCATCTTATTGAAAGGAGTAATAATGTTAAGCGTGCGCTTCGTGCAGAATTTCCGTTTTCGGCTGGCGAATGGTGGTCGACAGCGCCAGCGAGATAATCAGCAGGGCAAAGATAACGCAGAAGGTTACGTAGAAGCCGCCAAACAGAGAGGCGATCAACGAACCGCAGATGCTGCCGATACCAAATCCTAAGTAAATCACGCCGTAGTTTTTCGCCAGATTGTTCAGGCCGAAGAATTCACTTACCAGCGATGGGAACACGGTGATGGTACCGCCGAAGTTAAAGGCTACACAGGCAATCGCCGCGAAGAAGGTCATTTCGTTCAGCGGTGCAAACAGCAGCGCGGCCATACCCACCAGCGAGATAATCTGACCAATGGTAATCACACGGATACGAGCGATTTTGTCAGACAGGATACCCAGCACCAGACGACCGCTCAGGTTGGCAATGGAGATAACGGTAACGGCGTTGGCTGCGGTGGCCAGATCCAGATGCACCATCCCCTGTGCGATGTCTTTAGCAACACCAATCACATACAGGCCGCTCATGCAGGCGGTCAGGAACATCACCGCCAGCATCCAGTACTGCGGTTTACGCATTGATTCCGCCAGCGTGAAGTCATTTTCCATCACGCCGTTATGTTTCTGGACTTCCTGATTCGGCGCGTCTTTCATCAGCATCGCGCCGAAGACGATCATCACCAGCACGATCGCGCCCCAAATCATAAAGGTTTTTTCCAGCCCGACGGTCGCCAGCAGCTGGCTGTCGATAAATTTGAAGCCGAGGCTACCTAAGCCGTAAGAACCGATGGCAAAGGCGGAAATCAGCCCCTTACGTTCCGGGAACCATTTCACACAGTTGGAGAGCGTCAGCAGATAGCCCGCGCCGTCTGCCAGGCCGACGATGATACCGGCGCTCAGCCACAGCATCATCAGGCTGTTCGCATGTGCCGTCAGCAGGAAGCCAAGCCCCAACAGCACGCCGGAAGCGATGGTGACGCGTTTCACGCCAAAGCGTTCCTGCAGTTTACCGGCCACGGAAGAGGAGAGCGCCAGACCCAGGCTGAGTAAACCAAAGGAGAACGCTACCTGGCTGACCGACGCGTCCAGTTTGCTGGACAGCGCGCTGTTGAACAGGCTCCAGGTATAGACAGAACCTAAGGCGAACTGGGTAATAATGGTGCCGAACAATGTCAGCCAGCGAGTGTGATTTTTAGTTGCAGCGTTCATGATGAAGATGCCTTCTTGAATTAACTGCTGCCAACGATAACGAAGTTAACATTTTCGCTGGTTCAAAAAGGCATGAAATGCATTCAGGACGGAATGAAATGCATCAGCGGCGGAATGAATGACATTGAAAAAAATGATTCCGCCGCTGAATATATTGCGTGATTAAAAGCGCGCGCTGACGCCCATGGTATACAGATAGTTTGCACCCGCCGCCATATTATCCGCCTGCGAGAGCGCGGCATAGGCTGCCAGATGTGAATTCAGTAACATATCTGCCCCCACGGTCACATCCACCCAGTTGCCGTCCTGCGTCGTGGTCGGCATTCGGTTCAGGCCAGACTGCGCCTTCCACTGATTCTCGCCAAACTGCTGGTTATAGCTCACCTGCGCCCACGGGCGAATGCCCAGCCACGGGTGCGAATCCAGGCGCCAACCGAGGGTGCTTACGCTTGCGTGCCAGAGCGGGTCGGTCTGCGCACCGGCGCTGGCGGTATCGCCAAATTCATTCCACATAAAGCCCGGAGAGCCATCATAATGCCACGTCGCGACTGGCCCAGTGGTTATGCCCTCCGCCAGCGGGAAATTCCAGCCAACGCTCATCGTTTTGGTTGCATCAAGCGGCGTCGAGTCCGGCACATTCATATTCAGCCCCGAGCCAGTTTGCATGGCATCAATACGTTCCGCCAGAATGTCGTTGTACCGCGGTTGGTGATCGCTATCCCATGTATAGCGCTCGGCAGTATTACTTTGTGAGTCAGTCACGATATATTCCTGTTGCCAGGCATTCGCGTGTGGCGATACTAACATCCACACAAAAACCGACGCTGGCGCAGCACATCGCCAAAGGCCATTGCATTTCTTATTATTCATTAAGTGACTCCAGAAAGAGCCAATTTTGGCAGTTATTGTTATGTTTTCAGGGATAAAGTCCCCTGTATTAACTATTGTCTCTTTATGACAGGCGTCAAGCGAAGTGCAGGGTTTTATTATTTCGACAAAAGCAGGGAGAAGAAAATGCAGCGCTGTGGTTGGGTAAGCCAGGATCCGCTTTACATCGAGTATCACGATACCGAATGGGGCGTCCCCCAAAGAGATAACCAGAAACTGTTCGAGATGATCTGCCTGGAAGGCCAGCAGGCCGGACTTTCCTGGATAACCGTGCTGAAAAAGCGTGAAAACTATCGTCGTGCCTTCCACCATTTCGACCCGGCAAAGGTCGCCGCCATGACTGAAGAAGACGTCGAGCGGCTGGTGCTGGACGCCGGCATCATTCGCCACCGGGGTAAAATTCAGGCGATTATCGGCAACGCCCGCGCCTTCCTGGCGATGGAGGCCAGCGGTGAATCATTCAATGACTTCGTCTGGTCGTTTGTCGATAACACCCCGGTCGTCACTCAAGCCGCAACGCTGGGCGAAATCGCGACGTCGACGCCCGCCTCCGACGCGCTGTCAAAAGCGCTGAAAAAACGTGGTTTTAAATTCGTGGGCACCACCATCTGTTATTCCTTCATGCAAGCCTGCGGGCTGGTCAACGACCATGTGACCACCTGCTTCTGCCATCCTGGAGTTCAGCATGATCAGAAAATGGAACACTAAGCAGCTCGACCCTTTACTTGAGCTGTGGTTAGAAAGCACTACCTTTGCGCACCCGTTTATTAACGCCCAGTACTGGCAAGAGAGCTTAAGCATTGTGCGCGATACCTACCTTCCCGCCGCGGAAACCTGGGTGTGGGAAGATGAGCAACAGCGTTTACAGGGATTCATCAGCGTTATTGAATCGCGCTTTGTCGGCGCACTGTTTGTTGCCCCGGAAGCCATCCGTCAAGGCATCGGCCATGCGCTGCTCAACGTCGTTAAACAGCACTTTGCCGATCTCAGCCTGGAGGTCTATCAAAAAAACAGCCGGGCGGTAAATTTCTACCACGCGCAGGGTTTTCGTATTGAAGACAGCGCGTGGCAGGAGGAGACCCGGCATCCCACGTGGATTATGCGTTGGCAGGCGGATCAAACGCCGTTAGCGTAAGCACCGGCCCATCATATTTCTCGACCCATGCCAGCGCCGTGTTGCCGGCGCAGCCATTCCCCAGCCGCGAGCTGGGGATATCTTTGGTCAGAACGTTGACCGCACCGTTTTTGCAAATTCCGCCTTCCTCATGCGCGAAATCAGGCCACGCCCCTTCATGCAGGCACATCACGCCGGGCTTAATACCGTCACTGACAACCGCGCCAGCCAGCACCTGTCCCCGGTGGTTCCAGACGCGGACCAGATCGCCCTCGGCAATCTGCCGTATCTTCGCATCCTGCGGATGGAGGGTAATCGGCTCACGCCCCGCCACCGCATAACGTTCACGCAGAGATGTATGGTTAAGCTGGCTATGAAGACGGTGCGCCGGATGCGCCGACAGCAACTGAAGCTGCCCGGGATGCGCGTTGCCATGCCATTCGTCCGGCTCCAGCCACATCGGATGTGGCGGACAATCAGCATACTGGAAGCTGGCAATACGCTCGGAGTAAATTTCGATTTTACCGCTCGGCGTTTTCAACGGATTGGCCTGCGGATCGGCGCGGAAGGCAGCAAAGCGAACAAAATCCGCGTTCTGCTCGCTTTCCGGCATTTCAATCAGCGCGTTATCCTGCCAGAAACGCGCAAATGGCGGCAGCGTCACCTGCTGGCTCGCGCCGCGCTGAGCGGCGATTCGGTAGAAGGTCTCCAGCCACTCCAGCTCGCTTTTCCCTTCGGTAAAGCGCGCCCGACCGCCCTGCTCCCAGCGCTCAGAGAGGTCGGCAAACACCGTAAAGTCGTCACGGGCTTCATCGCGGGGCGGCACAACCTGCTTCATCGGCACCAGGTGCTGGTTGCTGTAGTCGCCGGTCATGGTCAGGTCGTTGCGCTCAAAGGAGGTGGTGGCGGGCAGGACGATATCCGCATGCCGTGCCGCCGCCGTCCAGTTGCATTCAGAAATCACCACCAGTTCAGGCTTCTGCCAGGCGCGAATCAGCCGGTTGGTATCCTGATGATGGGTAAAGTTGGCGCCGCCCGCCCACCAGACAAAGCGAATATCCGGGAAGTGGCGGTCCATACCGTTGTGCTGATACGGCGCGCCGGGGTTTTCCAGCGCTTCGACAATGCGTGCGACCGGGATTTTATCGACCGCATCAACGCCGCCCGGCACCGTGCCCTGCATTGAGCCCAGCACCGCCGCGCGCCGCGTCGGGTTGCCGCCGTTGGCGAAATGATACGACAGCCCAAAGCCGCCGCCCGGCGTACCAATCTGCCCCAGCATTGCCGCCAGCGTAACCAGCATCCAGTGCTTTTGCTCGCCGTACTGCTGGCGCTGCATTCCCCAGCCGGACATCAGCATGGTGGTGTTTTTATGGAAAACTTCTGCCAGTTCGCGAATTTTATCGGCATGAACACCACAAATGGCGGCTGCCCACTCGGCGGTTTTGGCTTCGCCATCGCCTTCACCCAACAGATATTGAGCAAATACCGGGAAACCTGCGGTATAACGCGTTAAAAAGTCGCTATCGTGCCAGTTATTGATCAGTAGCGTGTGGGCAATGCCGAGCATCAACGCCACGTCGGTGCCCATGTGCGGAGCGATCCACTCCATCGACTCGCCAAAGAAGTCGACGGTTTCCGAACGCATCGGATCGATACAGATCAGTCGCTTACCGCTCTGGCGCAGTTGTTCAAAATAAGGCAACCCCTGCTCGTCGGAAGCATTCCAGGCGATTTTCAGCGTATTCAGCGGGTTAGCACTCCATAACACCACCACGTCAGTATGTTCCAGCACCATGGGCCAGCTGGTTTGCTGCTGATACACCTCATTACCGCCCACCACATGCGGCATGATTGCCTGCGCGGCCCCGGTCGAGTAATCCCCCAGATGGCCGGTGTAGCCGCCCGCCAGGCTCATATAGCGCTGTAGCAACGTCGCCGCCTTGTGCAGAACACCATTAGAGCGCCAACCGTACGAGCCAGCAAATATCGACGCCGGGCCATAGGTTTCACGAATACGGCGATGTTGGCTATCGATCAGCGCGAGCGCGTCATCCCAGCTTACCCGCACAAACTCGTCCTGCCCGCGTATACCTTGAGGGCTATCCGGCGAGGCCAGGAAGCCTTTTCGCACCATGGGGTAACGCACACGGGTTTTACTGTGCACCTGATCGCGCACCACGCTTTGCAGCGAATTGGTAAACGACGTTTGTAGCGCCCCGCGTGAGGAGAACACCTGCTCGCCGTCTGTCTCGACAAGCATAGGGCCCCAGTGGGCTGCGGTTAAAACGGTATAGGGAGAAGATGGCGTAGACAAATGGGCGCTCCTGCAGGTGGTGTCGGTTATGTTTTGCGCCATTCAATGTTACTTACAAATTTCAGAGAGTTCCCAAGAATTTTCAGCAATTTCGCCAGTCATAATGACGCGCCACCGTCGCTGTGGCGAAAAATAAGAATGTCATTAAGGAATTAAGATGAAAAAACGTGTATTTGCGATTGCTGCCATCGTGAGCGGCGCGCTGGCAATATCAGGCTGCACCACAAACCCATACACCGGCGAGCGCGAAGTGGGTAAATCCGGTATCGGCGCGGGCATTGGCTCGCTGGTGGGCGCGGGCGTTGGCGCACTCTCGTCTTCCAAGAAAGATCGCGGTAAAGGCGCGCTGATCGGCGCAGCTGCGGGGGCAGCGCTCGGCGGCGGCGTGGGTTATTACATGGACGTGCAGGAAGCGAAACTACGCCAAAAAATGCAGGGGACCGGCGTCAGCGTCACTCGTAACGGTGACAATATCGTGCTGAATATGCCGAATAACGTCACCTTCGACAGCTCCTCCGCCACTCTGAAACCAGCAGGCGCCAACACCTTAACCGGCGTCGCTATGGTACTGAAAGAGTATGAGAAAACTGCGGTGAATGTTGTCGGCTATACCGACAGCACCGGTAGCCAGCAGCTCAACATGAAGCTGTCTCAGCAGCGCGCCGACTCGGTGGCCAGCTCGCTGATCACCCAGGGCGTCGCCGCTGCACGCGTGCGTACCACCGGTATGGGGCCAGCGAATCCTATCGCCAGCAACAGCACCGAAGAAGGCAAAGCGCAGAACCGTCGCGTAGAAATTACCTTAAGCCCGATGCAGTAATCTCATTGCCGGGTGGCCTCTCCACCCGGCAAAATACTTGATTAGACAGATTTTCGCGCTAAGGTGTTGTCACTTTCAGGCGAGAGACCTTCCCATGGCAAAATCAGCGCGCCCCACCATCAGCGATGTGGCAAAAGCGGCGAAAACCGGCAAAACCAGCATTTCCCGTTACCTTAACGGCGAGAAGCATCTGCTCTCCGACGCGCTGCTGGCCCGCATTGAAGCCGCTATTGCCGAGCTCGACTATCGCCCAAGCCTGATGGCCCGCAGCCTGAAGCGCGGGCGCACCCGTCTGATAGGCCTGATCATTGCCGATATCACCAACCCTTACTCCGTCAATGTGCTTAGCGGCATTGAAGCCGCCTGCCGCGAAAAAGGCTTCACCCCGCTGGTGTGTAACACCAATAACGAGGTGGACCAGGAGCTGCACTATCTTGATCTGCTGCGCAGCTATCAGGTCGAAGGAATTGTCGTCAACGCCGTCGGCATGCGTGAAGAGGGGCTGCAACGTTTGCAGCAGTCCGCGCTACCGATGGTGCTAATCGACCGTAAAATTCCGGACTTCGCCTGCGATGTGGTCGGGCTCGATAACACTCAGGCCGCTACCACCGCCACTGAACACCTGATTGAGCAAGGATTTGAGGCGCTGCTGTTCCTCAGCGAACCGCTAGGCACCGTTAACACCCGGCGCGAACGCCTGAGCGCCTTCCGCGCCACGCTGGCCCGCTATCCCGGCGTCGTCGCCGAAAATGCCGAAGTGCCGCTGGCAGAGAACACTCAGCTTGATAACACGCTGCGTCAGTTCCACCAGCAGCACCGCGGAATGCGTAAAGCGGTGATCTCCGCCAACGGCGCGCTGACCCTTCAGGTTGCACGTTCGCTCAAGCGCATCGGCCTGAACTGGGGCAGCGACATCGGCCTGCTGGGGTTTGACGAACTGGAATGGGCCGAACTGGCGGGCGTGGGCATTACCACCCTCAAGCAGCCGACCTGGCAGATTGGCTACGCCGCCGTAGAGCAGGTGGTGCGGCGCATTGAAGGGGCGGCGGATGCCATTCATGAGCAGGTCTTTTCCGGCGAGCTGATCGTGCGCGGTTCCACGGCCCGTTAATCTTCCTTCGTGATGGCGATCATAAATTCAACACAGTGAGATTTTCTTTGGAACCGATTCCATCTAGCGTATTAGACATAGCGTTAGATTCGGAGTCCCTATGCAAAGAAAAATTATGGTGGTCACCGCCGCTTATGGCCACGACGCGGTACGCAGCGCAGGCGGGCAAGCAGCCATGCTGCCCATCATCGCCGCAGCCGGAGCTGACGGCGTAGAAATCCGCCGCGAGATGTTTACCCCCGCAGAGCTTCAGACGCTGCCCGCGCTGGCATCGGCGATTCAATCATCCGGCCTGCAGGCCTGTTACTCCGCGCCCGAAGCGCTGTTTATGGCCGATGGTTCCCTTAATCCTCTGCTCCCCGCTTTGCTTCAGGAAGCCACCACGCTGCGTGCGCTGTGGCTGAAAGTGTCGCTGGGCCACTTTCGCCATACCGAGTCGTTCAACACGCTACGCGACTGGCTGGCAAGTAGCGCCATGAAACTGGTGGTCGAGAACGATCAAACGTCCTGTGGACGCCTGCCGCCAATGCAACGTTTCAACGCCGCCTGCCATATGCAGAAACTTCCCGTACAGCTCACGTTCGATATGGGCAACTGGCTGTGGGTCGGCGATACGCCAGAAGCGGCGGCGGAGCAGCTGGCGCCGTCAGTCGGTTATATCCACGTCAAAGCCGCCGTGCCGCATCACGACAGCTACCGCGCGGTTCCGCCCGATGAGGCCGACGCCCGCTGGCTGGCGCTGCTAAACCAGCTCCCGATCGATGTGCCGCGTGGCATTGAGTTTCCGCTGGAAGGGGCCGACCTGGCTGCGGTTACCCGCCGCTATGTCGAACTATTACGTAAGGAGTAAGCGATGAAACATTCCCTGGATGTCATCACCATCGGCGAAGCGATGGCGATGTTTGTGGCGACGCAAACCGGCGACGTGGCCGACGTGGAGCATTTTATCAAGCGCGTGGCGGGAGCGGAGCTGAACGTGGCCACCGGTCTGGCGCGCCTGGGGCTGAAGGTGGGTTGGGTCAGTCGCGTGGGCAACGATAGCTTTGGACGCTTTGTCCTTAACTCGCTGAAAAAAGAAGGTATTGATGCTTGCGGCGTCACCATCGACCCGCAGCATGCAACCGGCTTTCAGTTAAAATCTAAAGTCGAAAATGGAACCGATCCCATTGTGGAGTACTTCCGCAAAGGCTCCGCTGCCAGCCATCTCTCCGTTGCCGATTATCACGATGAATACTTCGCCAGCGCCCGCCACCTGCACTTAAGCGGCGTGGCGGCGGCGCTCTCTGCCAGCTCTTATGCGCTGCTGGACCACACGGCCCGCACGATGAAAGCGCAGGGCAAAACCCTCTCCTTCGACCCGAACCTGCGTCCGGTGCTGTGGAAAAGCGAAGCGGAAATGGTGGAGAAACTCAACCAGCTTGCGTTCCAGGCTGACTGGGTTTTACCCGGTTTGAAAGAAGGCATGATTTTAACCGGACAGCAGACGCCGGAAGGCATCGCCGATTTCTATCTCAATCAGGGGGTGAAAGCGGTGGTGCTGAAAACGGGCGCTGACGGTGCCTGGTACAAAACAGCCTCCGGTGAACAAGGCAACGTTGCCCCGGTAAAAGTGGATAACGTGGTCGACACCGTCGGTGCCGGGGACGGTTTTGCCGTCGGCGTCATCAGCGCGCTGCTGGAAGGCCGCTCGCTGCATCAGGCCGTCACCCGAGGCAATAAAATTGGCGCGCTGGCCATTCAGGTTCAGGGCGACAGTGAAGGTTTACCCACGCGTGAAGCGTTAGGCGAATAACGTCACGTTACGATAGTGCCACCCTGTACCCTACATACAGCGGCGGCGAAGCGACAATAGAGGCAGGCCTATGAACAGCTCAACAAACGCAGCAAAACGTTGGTGGTACATCATGCCGATCGTGTTTATCACGTACAGCCTGGCGTACCTTGACCGCGCGAACTTTAGTTTCGCCTCCGCCGCCGGGATCACCGAAGATCTGGGCATTACCAAAGGGATCTCCTCCCTGCTGGGCGCCCTGTTCTTCCTCGGCTATTTCTTCTTCCAGATTCCCGGCGCCATCTACGCCGAACGCCGCAGCGTACGTAAGCTGATCTTTACCTGCCTGGTGCTGTGGGGCGTCTGTGCCTCGCTGACCGGGATGGTCACCAATATTCCGGCGCTGGCGGCAATTCGCTTTATTCTCGGCGTCGTCGAGGCCGCCGTCATGCCTGCCATGCTGATTTACATCAGCAACTGGTTTACGAAGTCGGAACGCTCACGTGCCAACACGTTTCTCATCCTTGGCAACCCGGTCACGGTACTGTGGATGTCGGTGGTATCGGGCTATCTGATTCAGGCGCTCGGCTGGCGCGAGATGTTTATTATCGAAGGCTTTCCGGCGGTCATCTGGGCCTTCTGTTGGTGGGTGCTGGTAAAAGATAAGCCATCACAGGTCGGCTGGTTGAACAAATCGGAAAAAGCCGCGCTTCAGGCGCAGCTGGAACGCGAACAGCAGGGAATTAAGGCCGTTCGCAACTACGGCGAAGCTTTCCGTTCACGGAATGTGATTCTGCTGTGCATGCAGTATTTTGCCTGGAGCATCGGGGTCTACGGTTTCGTACTGTGGCTGCCATCCATCATCCGCAGCGGCGGCGCGAACTTAGGGATGGTCGAAGTGGGCTGGCTCTCTTCCGTGCCGTATCTGGCCGCTACGGTGGCGATGATCGTGGTGTCCTGGGCCTCTGATAAATTGCAGAACCGCCGCCTGTTCGTCTGGCCGCTGCTGCTGCTTGCCGGTTTTGCCTTTATCGGCTCCTGGGCCGTCGGCGCCGATCACTTCTGGCTTTCTTATATTCTGCTGGTGATTGCCGGTGCCGCAATGTACGCCCCGTACGGCCCGTTCTTCGCCATCATTCCTGAGATGCTACCGCGCAACGTCGCAGGCGGTGCAATGGCGCTGATTAACAGCATGGGCGCACTGGGTTCATTCTTCGGCTCGTGGTTCGTCGGCTATCTCAACGGCGCTACCGGCAGCCCGTCGGCATCTTACATTTTTATGGGGATAGCGCTTTTTGCCTCAGTATGGCTAACTTTGATTGTTAAGCCTGCTCATAATCAATCGCTACCCGTTGGCGCACGCCACGCTTAAATTTAACTCACGGAGATTCGCATGAAGCCGTCCATTATTCTCTACAAAGCGTTACCTGACGATTTGCTACGTCGCCTGGAAGAACATTTTTCCGTTACCCAGGTACCTAACCTACGCCCGGAGACGGTGGCGCAACACGCTCAGGCATTCGCCAACGCGGAAGGTCTGCTGGGCTCAAGCGAAACCGTCAATACCGCCCTGCTGGAGAAGATGCCGAAGCTTCGCGCGACGTCCACCATCTCCGTGGGCTACGATAATTTTGACGTCGAGGCGCTCAACGCCCGTCGCGTACTGCTGATGCACACGCCGACGGTACTGACCGAAACGGTCGCCGACACGGTGATGGCGCTGGTACTCAGCTCCGCCCGTCGAGTGGTCGAAGTGGCCGAGCGGGTGAAGGGCGGTGAGTGGACGAAGAGCATCGGGCCGGACTGGTTTGGTATCGATGTACACCATAAGACGCTGGGGATTGTCGGCATGGGCCGCATCGGGATGGCGCTGGCACAGCGTGCCCATTTCGGCTTCAATATGCCGATTCTCTACAACGCACGCCGTCGCCATGAGCAAGCAGAGGAGCGTTTCAACGCTCGCTACTGCGACCTCAACACGCTGCTGGATGAAGCCGATTTTGTCTGCCTGATCCTGCCGCTGACCGACGAAACGTACCATCTGTTCGGCGCAGAGCAGTTTGCCCGCATGAAGTCCTCCGCCATCTTTATCAACGCGGGCCGTGGCCCGGTGGTTGATGAGAAGGCGCTGATCTCCGCGCTGCGTAACGGCGATATTCACGCCGCCGGTCTGGACGTGTTCGAGCAGGAACCGCTGCCAGCCAGCTCCCCGCTGCTGAAGATGCCCAATGTCGTCGCCCTGCCGCACATTGGCTCCGCGACGCACGAAACCCGCTACAACATGGCGGCCTGCGCGGTAAATAACCTGATTGATGCGCTGCAAGGGAAGGTAGAGAAGAACTGCGTGAACCCGCAGGTTGCGGGATAAAACGACACAGCCCGGCGGGTGCCGGGCTGTCATTATGCTTATTTCGTGGCGTTTACTGCTGCCGTCCAGGCCTGGCTAAAGGCTTGGTGCTGCGCGGCTAGCGGGCCAATCAGCGAGTTATACTGGCTTGCCTGCTGTGACGTCGGGAACTGAATACCATTCGCCACGAAGCTCACCTGCGTGCCCTGCTGAGCAACAAAGTCGCCAACCTGCACCAACTGCTGAGTGAAGACCTGCGCGGCAGGGATCAGCGGCTCCAGCGCCTGCGACGGGGCGGTAACCACTTTGCTATAAACCTGATCGAAGACCGGCTTCAGATCGTCCGCCTGCTTCAGCGCAGCGTGCGCGGCATCAGCCTGCATTTTGGCGTTTTGCAGCTGCTGGCTCAGTACGCCCAGCGAACCATTTGCCTGACGCAGCGGCTCACGCTGCGTCATGTAATCCTGCGGTACGCGAATAGCGTTCACGCTATCAACAACCGGACGCAGACCCGCGTCCATCGCCTGACTCACCTGCTGTGAATAGCCATAAATGACGGCGTAGTCGGACACAAACGGACCGAATTGTTTTTTCTGGTCAGCGGTCAGCGTTGGCAGACGTTCACCGCCACGCATTACTGTATTCTGCAGGAAATCGACGAATGCTTTACGCTGATCGCCTTCCTTATCAAAACACCCACTCAGGCTAACAACCATCAACAACGCCGCAACAGGCGCAAACCAGCGAGAGCAGGACTTTCCTGTCGCCATTTTCTTACTCCTTCAGCCAAAAAAAGCGCAAACCGGCACACGCGTGCCTGACGGTGACAAGGATAGTCCAGAGCCGCGCCGCAAGATACCTTTTTCATGCGTTCTCCTGTCGTTCGGTAGAAATGTTAATAAGCTGTTGCATTCATCACATTTATGGCAATGAAATCAGATAAGAAAAAGCACTCTAATATAATGATATTCAATAACTTTTAGTTAAATCAGCGTTTCCTCGTGGGCACAGGGAACGATAATCGCACACTTCCGCCGGGCGGCACGTTGTGGGAAGGCCGGGTAAGTGATTTGATTAAATGAACGATTAACGACAATACGTTCGATAATCGCCCAAACACCTCATTACCCGTGAGAGAGACAAGAGGATAAACCCGCTCTCTGACAACGCTTAGCAGGAATTACCGCATGACAACACAGACAACAACGGATATTCAGGCTTTTATCAACCGCCATCCTTTCTCGAAGTACCAGTGGATGATACTGGTGCTGTGCTTTGTGACCGTCGCTATGGATGGATTTGATACCGCCATTATCGGCTTTATTGCCTCTGACCTGGTACAAGAATGGGGCGTGCAGAAGTCCGATCTCGGCCCTGTAATGAGCGCCGCGCTGGTTGGTCTCGCCGTGGGCGCATTAACCGCAGGCCCAATGGCTGACCGTATCGGCCGTAAAAAAGTGCTGGTCCTGTCCATTCTGGTCTTTGGCGGCTTCAGTTTGATTACCGCGTTCGCCACCTCGCTGACGCAACTGACCATCCTGCGCTTCTTAACCGGCCTGGGGCTGGGGGCTGCAATGCCAAACGCCGCGACGCTGATGAGCGAATACGCACCGGAACGCCGCCGCGCGCTGCTGGTGAACCTGATGTTCGTCGGCTTCCCGATTGGCTCCTCAATGGGCGGTTTTATCTCCGCATGGCTGATCCCACACTATGGCTGGCAGAGCGTGCTGATTCTCGGTGGCGTGATGCCGCTGGCGCTGGCTGTAGCGCTCATCTTCCTGCTGCCGGAGTCCGCGCGTTATCTGGCGGTAAAAAACCAGCCTCAACAACAGATAGCCCGTATTTTGCGCCGTATCGCGCCGTTACCTGACAATACCCACTTTGTGTTGCAGGAGGCCGGCCAGGTGAAGGAACAATCCGCGCTGGGCGTGATTTTCTCCCCACGCTACCTTGTGGGCACCATCATGCTGTGCCTGACCTACTTCATGGGGCTGCTGATTTTCTATCTGCTGACCAGTTGGCTGCCGCTGCTGATCCGCGAAACCGGCGCGACCCTGAGCCAGGCTTCGGTGATTACCGCTCTGTTCCCACTGGGCGGCGGTATTGGCGTGCTGGTACTGGGCGCGCTGATGGACAAAATTAACCCGAATAAGGTGGTGGCAGTAGGATATCTGCTGACCGGCGTCTTTGTCTGCCTGGTAGGTTTCTCAACCAGCAGCCTGGTGCTGATGGGCGTGATGGTATTTATCGCCGGCACCATCATGAACGGCGCGCAGTCTTCAATGCCCGCGCTGGCCGCTGGATTCTACCCAACGCAGGGGCGCGCCACCGGCGTCGCCTGGATGCTGGGACTGGGTCGCTTCGGGGGGATTCTTGGCGCTTTCAGCGGCGCATTCCTGATGCAGGCCGAACTGTCCTTTAAAACCATTTTCGCTCTGCTGGCTATCCCGGCGGTGCTGTCCGCGATTGCGCTGATGATCAAACACGTGGCCAGTAAACGTCAGCAGAATCAAGGTGCCAGTGGCCCGGCATCGCTGCCGGAGTCGGCGCAAAAAGTCTAATTTTTACCCCGGCAGCCAGTCTGCCGGGGTTTCATGACGCTTTTTTACAAACGCCCATCTAAGCCTAAGTCTACCTATTTATCAGTATATTAGCGTGATTTTGATCGCCGAATGTTCCCGGTCCGTTGAAAAATATGGGCAGATAACGTTTGCTTTTAAGACCTGAAGTATGCGTTAATGCCTCCACGGTTTGACATACAGACCACAAAGCAGTTGAGTAAAGCAGTTCCCTTCAAGGTTATCCATTGGTACCCCTCGTAGCGACATTTCCTTTACGCTTTAAATTCTGTAAAGCATGCCATATCGCCGTAAGGCTCACTTAATTTTTAAAGGTAATTTCTATGTCCGGTAAAATGACTGGTATCGTAAAATGGTTCAACGCTGACAAAGGTTTCGGCTTCATCACTCCTGACGATGGTTCTAAAGACGTGTTCGTACACTTCTCTGCTATCCAGAACGATGGCTACAAATCCCTGGACGAAGGTCAGAAAGTTTCCTTCACCATCGAAAACGGCGCTAAAGGCCCGGCAGCTGGCAACGTAACTTCTCTGTAAGTTCACGCCGCTAAGAATTATAAATCCCTGCCTTATGGCGGGGATTTTTTTATTTATAACGCCGTAAAAATCCAGCCGCTCTCTTGCCACGTCAGGCTGTGTGTCAGCCGCAACCCCTGTAAAAACGCCTCATCGTGCGACGCCACAATCATCGCGCCGGGAAACCCCGCTAACGCCGCCTCAATCGCCTGCACCGATGCCAGATCGAGATGGTTGGTGGGCTCATCCAACAGCAAAAGCTGCGTCGATGCCCGACGCCACAACACACAAGCCAGCGCCGCCTTTAAGCGTTCGCCGCCGCTCAGCGCCGCCAGCGGCAGATTAACCTTATCTGCTCCCAGTTGAAGCTGTGCCAGCCGGGTCCGCAACGCGCCCTCCTCCAATGGCGTTTCTCCCGCCCGCAGATGCGCCATGACGGAGAGTGAAAGATCCAGTTGGGTAAGATGTTGATCCAGCCAGGCCGTATTCACCGATAGCTGACAACACCCGCTCAGCGGTGGCGCCAGTCCCATTAGCGTTTTCAGCAACGTCGTTTTTCCACAACCGTTGGGGCCGCGAAGCGCCACACGCATCGGGCCGTCCAGCCGCCAGTTGAGAGGCGGCGTCGACGAATGAGCCAATTGCAACGACTCCAGCACCAACACCTGCTTGCCCGCCGCCACCTGGCTTCCGGGTAGGGTAAACATGACCGGAGCGTCGTCTTCCACACGCTCTCGCGCCTGTGTCACCGCATCATTAAGCGCCACATGTTGCTGCCGATGCTGATTGAGCAACGTGCCAGGCCTCTCGCGTGCCGCGCCTTTGTACTTTACGCGTTCAAAAGAAGCGATATTCAGGCTATCTACGGTACGCAGGGTTTTCGCCGAACGCCGCTGGCAATCATCATGCTCCTTTTGCAAACGCGCCCGAACGCGACGGCGTTCGGTCCGAGCATGATCCAGCGCCGCACTCGCCGCCGCCTGTTCAGTATCACGCTGCTGCTGATAATCCGCATAGTTGCCGCCGTAGCTGCGTAGGGCCGAAGCCGTCAGTTCAAGGATACGCGGCATTCGTGCCAGAAGTTCGCGATCGTGGCTGGCGATAAGCGCACCGCCTCGCCACTCATCAAGCTGGCGGTAAAACCACTCGCGCCCGGAGCGATCGAGGTGGTTGGTCGGTTCATCGAGGAGTAAATAGTCCGCACCCGAGGTAAACTCCGCGCAGAGCAGCGCTTTCACCCGTTCGCCGCCGCTTAGCGAAATCGCAGGACGCATCGGGTCAAAGCCGCCCAGCCCCGCCGCCTGAAACGCGGTGTTCAGGCGCTCGGGCAGATCCCAATAGCCATCAAGTAGCTCAACATCTTCGGCCTGCCCGTTACCGCTCGCCATACGTTGCAACGCGGCAAAGTGCATGTCATAGCCGAGCAGCATAGACAGCGTCGTCTCAGCGGTTATGGCATGTTGCTGCGCCACATATGCCCATGAAGAGAGTGACTCAATATGTCCCTCAGAAGGGAGTTCTTTACCCGCCAGCAGGCGCAGTAAACGGGTTTTACCCACGCCATTACGCCCAACAAGGCCGCACAGCGACCGCTCCAGCGACAGATTCAGCGGGCCAAAAAGAGTATCGCCCGTCGCAAATTGACAGGTGACTTGATGCAAAATAAAAGAAGGGGATTGCGCACAATGGGCCATAAGCACTCCTGAGTGAAATCAATAACTCCCCTGCCCGTGGCGTGTGCCCGGCAAGGATTCGAATTCAGCAGGTGTGTTTGTCCATTTTCAGTGTGCCTCAGTGAGACGAGGGATTCGTCGCGGCAAAGGATAAACGTATTGCCCGGTGGATTTCAAGACTATTTTTTATTCAGCATGAGATACGTAAAGAAAAAAGCCTCCCGCATGCAGGAGGCTTTTATATTATTTAGCTCAATCTAATCGGGTGCATTGAGAATGCATCACACCGTCAGAATGGCGGGGATAATCCCCGCCATAAGCCCTTACTGTTTAATATCACAGGCTAAAGATGCCGCTAATTCAGTATGGCCTTGCTTAATATGCAATTCACATAATGAATCACGAACCATCCAGGTAAATAATAGAATAGTGAGACATATCACTATTAAACTATACAACATAGATTTTTGCGGCATCCTTCGCCTCCTGTGTTGATTTTCAACAAGTAAGAGGCTACCCTTATGGTGTCTATGCATAGAGGCGGCCTCATTCTGATTTAGAGTCAGGTGGGGCTTTTCTCTGTCTGCCTTTTGGTGAACACCTGAGACAAACAGTCTCAAGCACCCACCGGCATTCTACCTTAAAATAAGCACAGACTTATTTTGATGTATTCCTAAAATATTTCTTATTTATCAATACAATTACATTCAATATAAATCAGACAATTATTAATGGTTCACGTAATAAAACAGCAGATATAAAAAAACCTGCCATCTGGCAGGTTTTTATTTAACGCTTTCGTGTTACTGGAGCAGCGAAATATCCGCTACACGCAGGAACAGTTCGCGCAGTTTTTCGAGCATAGAGAGACGGTTAATACGCAGGTCTTTATCCTCGACGTTTACCATCACCTTCTCGAAGAAGGCATCGACCGGCTCACGCAGCTCTGCCAGCTCTACCAGCGCTTCCTGGTAACGCCCTGCGGCGAAAACCGGCTCCAGCTTATCGCGCAGCACCACAACCTGCATCGCCAGCGCAATCTCTTCCGGCTCTTTCAGCGTCGCAGCGTTCACGCGCTCGTTCAGCGTCTCGTCGGACTTCGCCAGGATGTTGGATACACGTTTGTTGGCTGCTGCCAGCGCAGATGCAGCCTCTAAAGTACGGAAGTGAGACACCGCCTTCATACGCGCATCAAAGTCTGCCGGACGAGTCGGACGACGCGCCAGCACGGCCTGAATGGTGTCGACGGTGTAGCCCTGATCCTGATACCAGGCGCGGAAGCGGCCGAGCATGAAGTCGATAACATCATCAACAACTTTGCCGTTGGTCAGCTTATCACCATACAGACGTACCGCTTCTTCGGTGAGAGTCTGCAGATCCAGATTGAGGTTCTTCTCAACGATGATACGCAGTACACCCAGCGCGGCACGACGCAGCGCAAACGGGTCTTTGTCGCCTTTCGGATGCTGGCCGATACCGAAGATACCCGCGAGGGTGTCCATCTTATCGGCGATCGCCAGCGCGCAGGCTACCGGGTTAGACGGCAGGTCATCACCGGCAAAGCGCGGCTGATACTGCTCGTTAAGCGCCACAGCTACATCTTCCGCTTCACCATCGTGACGCGCGTAGTGCATCCCCATCACGCCCTGAGTGTCGGTGAACTCGAAGACCATGTTGGTCATCAGGTCACACTTAGACAGCAGGCCCGCACGAGTGGCGTGGTTCACGTCAGCGCCAATCTGGCCGGCAATCCAGCCTGCCAGCGCCTGAATGCGGTCAGTCTTGTCGCGCAGAGTGCCCAGCTGTTGCTGGAACAGCACGGTTTGCAGACGCGGCAGGTTATCTTCCAGACGCTTTTTACGGTCGGTATTGAAGAAGAACTCGGCATCCGCCAGACGCGGACGAACGACCTTCTCGTTACCGGAGATAATCTGGGTCGGATCTTTCGATTCGATGTTCGCGACGAAGATGAAGTTTGGCAGTAGCTTGCCCGCGTTGTCGTAAACCGGGAAGTACTTCTGGTCGCCCTTCATGGTGTACACCAGCGCTTCCGCCGGTACCGCGAGGAATTTCTCTTCAAACTTCGCCGTCAGCACCACCGGCCATTCCACCAGCGAGGTGACTTCTTCCAGCAGGCTTTCACTCAGGTCAGCAACACCGCCAATCTTACGAGCCGCTTCTTCGGCGTCCGCTTTGATTTTGGCTTTACGCGCTTCGTAATCAGCCACCACCATGCCGCGTTCCAGCAGAATTTGCGGATACTGGTCAGCATTGTCGATAGTGAACTCAGGCTCGCCCATAAAGCGGTGGCCGCGAATAACGCGGTCAGACTGAATGCCCAGGATAGTCGCCGGAATCACTTTATC
Source organism: Kluyvera sp. Awk 3 (assembly GCF_028069715.1). NCBI lineage: Bacteria > Pseudomonadati > Pseudomonadota > Gammaproteobacteria > Enterobacterales > Enterobacteriaceae > Kluyvera > Kluyvera sp. Awk 3. Next base: position 65,060 of record NZ_JANEWH010000003.1, read on the forward strand.
GCCCAGCAGCAGGGTCACGGTGTGCACCGGACGCACGAAGTGTACGTCATTTGCGCCCCAGCGCATCAGCTTAGGAATGGGCAGCTTAGCCAGTGAGTTGGCAATCATGTTCGGCAGCAGCGCTTCGGTGCTTTCACCTTTAACGTGTGCGCGATACAGCAGCCATTCACCTTTGTCGGTAGTCAGACGCTCGGCCTGATCGACGGTGATACCACAGCCGCGCGCCCAACCTTCAGCCGCTTTGCTCGGTTTACCTTCGGCGTCGAACGCCTGGGCAATTGCCGGGCCGCGTTTTTCGACTTCGCGATCCGCTTGCGCAGCCGCCAGATTTGCCACTTTCAGCGCCAGACGGCGCGGCGCAGCAAACCATTCAACTTTACCGTGCGCGAGGCCGGCGTTATCCAGCTCTGCGGTCACGTTTGCCGCAAAAGATTCCGCCAGGTTACGCAGTGCTTTCGGTGGCAGCTCTTCAGTGCCGATTTCCACCAGAAAAGTATTCTCAGACATGGCCGCCTCTTATTTATTCTTGTTGCACATCGGGAAGCCAAGGGCTTCACGGGAAGCGTAGTAAGCTTCTGCCACTGCTTTGGTCAGGGTGCGAATGCGCAGGATATAACGCTGACGCTCGGTGACGGAGATGGCTTTACGCGCATCCAGCAGGTTAAAGCTATGGGCAGCCTTCAGAATACGCTCGTAGGTAGGGAGCGGCAGCGGGTTTTCCAGCGCCAGCAGCTGCTGGGCTTCTTTCTCATACTGCTCAAAGCAGGAGAACAGGAAGTCGACGTCGGCGTATTCGAAGTTATAGGTGGATTGCTCCACTTCGTTCTGATGGAACACGTCGCCATAGGTAGTTTTACCCAGCGGGCCATCGCTCCAGACCAGATCGTAAACGCTGTCTACGCCCTGAATGTACATGGCCAGGCGTTCCAGACCGTAGGTGATTTCACCGGTCACCGGCTTACACTCCAGGCCGCCGACCTGCTGGAAGTAGGTGAACTGCGTCACTTCCATGCCGTTCAGCCACACTTCCCAACCCAGACCCCAGGCACCCAGCGTCGGGTTTTCCCAGTTGTCTTCCACGAAGCGAATGTCGTGGATGGTCGGATCCATACCCAGCTCTTTCAGCGATCCGAGGTACAGCTCCTGAATATTTTCCGGAGACGGCTTAATCACCACCTGGAACTGGTAGTAGTGTTGTAAGCGGTTCGGGTTTTCGCCATAGCGGCCATCGGTTGGACGACGGGACGGCTGCACGTAGGCAGTTGCCATCGGTTCTGGCCCCAACGCACGCAGGCAGGTCATGGGGTGAGAGGTGCCCGCGCCAACTTCCATGTCCAGTGGTTGAACAATGGTGCAGCCCTGACGAGCCCAGTAATCCTGTAAGGTCAGGATCAGGCCCTGGAAGGTCCTGGTATCAAACTTTTGCATATGATTTCGTGCTGGATACGTGTGGATTTAAAGGAAGGAGTCAGTATACCCGCTGGCTGCGAGATATACAGTATGAAACGGGGTTGTTTAGGGAAAATTGGGAAAAACAGGCCGGATTTTGCTGATACCGGGCCTGTTTTAACGCATTGAGAGGTGTAAAAAGCCGCCGTCCGCGTCGAATGAACAGACAAAACTCTCATTACGTGCCGTATAGCCACGCAGCTCATAGCTGCCCTGGAAACGTTCAAATCCAGTCACGTCTATCTTTTGCGCCGCCGTATTATAACGTGCCGCCGCGTTGTCTTTGCAGAGCTGCTCCATGCTCAGCGAGCGCGCAGGATTGATTTTCGCGCTTTGCGTTTTTTGCGCCACCGGCGGTTCAGCCGACGAGCATCCCGCCAGCAGAATTAGCACCAATAAAGCAGAGAGAGACTTCATCATCATTATTTATCTTACCGGGATGTTATTTTAGGCTGTACCCTTTCACACTTCCGCATTGTGCGAATCTCACCAAAACTCCACAAGCACAGAGTGCAAAACTCAGAATTATCCAGTGAAATAGCGGCTGCGGCAGCGTGGTCTGAATATATTTATAGCGGAGATTAGGGCATCTGATGCAAGAAAAAATTAGCTGGATTGATAACTTACGCGGTATTGCCTGCCTGATGGTGGTGATGATCCATACCACGACCTGGTTTGTGACCCACCCACACGACATCAGCCCGCTCAGCTGGAATCTGGCTAACGTTCTGAACTCTGCCTCGCGCGTTAGCGTACCGCTGTTTTTTATGATCTCCGGCTACCTGTTTTTTGGCCCGCGCAGCGCACAGCCGCGCCATTTCCTGCGCATTGCGCTCTGCCTGGTGTTCTACAGCGCGCTCGCGCTACTCTTCATTGCCGCCTTTACCCATATCAACCTTGAGACATCGCTGAAGAACCTGCTGCAAAAGCCGGTTTTCTACCATCTGTGGTTTTTCTTCGCCATCATGGTGATTTATCTGGTTTCACCGCTGATTGAGGTCAAAGCCATCAGTGGCAAAATGCTGTTAGCGCTGATGGTAGTCATCGGTATTGTCGCGAACCCAAACACGCCGCCACTCAAAACCGACGGCGCAACCTGGCTGCCGGTGAACCTGTACATCAACGGCGATACCTTTTACTACGTGCTTTATGGCCTGCTTGGCCGAGCGCTGGGCATGATGGAGACCAGCCGCAAGGGGCTGACGTGGATCTGCGGCCTGCTGTTTGCCGCCGGAGTCGGCATTATTTCGCGCGGCACGCTGCATGAGTTGCAATGGCGCGGTAACTTTGGGGACACCTGGTACGTCTACTGCGGTCCCATGGTGTTTCTCTGTGCGACATCGCTATTCATTGTGATTAAAAACACGCTCAACCAACGTGTTCTGCCGGGATTAGGCTTCATTTCTCGCCATTCTCTGGGCATCTATGGGTTTCACGCCTTTATCATTTACCTTCTGCGCAGCTGGAATATCGATCTCAAAAACTGGCCCGCGCTGGATATTCTATGGGTGTTTGCGATCACCCTGACGGGCAGCCTCTTGCTCTCCATCGCGCTCCAGCGCGTGGATAAGCGTAAGCTGGTCAGCTAGCGCATGCCCGCGACGGCCACAGCGCCGCGCCGTACATACAGGCAAACCATGCCGCCACGACGAGGCATTCATAGGTCAACGCCAGCGGCATATTCCAGACGCCAACCAGCAGTAGACCAGATGCCAGCAGCAGCACCAAACGACACAGGCCGGCAAACCGGGCATCCGCCGCCTGGCGATGGGCCGCAATAGCAAAAACGCCCATAACCAGCATCGCCAGAAAATAGGCTTTATCTTCTAACTGTGGACAGCCCAGCCAGATGCATACCAGATATAGCAGTATCCCCATGCTTAGGGCCAGACGCGGCAATGTGATGATGTTTTCCATAACGTAGCTCCTTTATCCATAGCACCACCATTATCACCGCTGATTTATTTTTAACATCAGAGCAACACAGCAAAAGCGCTAGTTTCGGAATATATAAAGAGGCGCGGCCAGTGGAAATCGAAGGGAAACACCCGCGCCGAAATGACGCGGGAGGGGAGCACGATCAGGACATTAATGGCAGCAGATGCTGATAAATCTGGCGGAACGTCTCGCGCTGCGGCGCATAATGCGCAACGCGTTCAGTGTCCGGGTGATGTTCCTGCTCCAGCGCCAGCTGCGGCAGAAGGTCAGCATAAGGACGATCTTTATGGATGGCCAGCTGTGCCAGACGCGCTGCACCCAGCGCCGGACCGACGTCACCACCGGTGCGATAATCCAGTTGCTTGCCGCAAATATCCGCCAGCATTTGCCGCCACCAGGCGCTACGCGCGCCACCGCCGATGAGCGTAATCCTTTTCGGTTCCACGCCGCAGGCGTGTACCACATCCATGCCGTCAGCCAGCGCAAATCCTACGCCCTCCAGCACCGCACGAGCCAGCTCGGCCGGACCATGTTGATGGGTTAGCCCGAAGAACACTCCCTTTGCCTGCGGATTATTGTGCGGCGTACGCTCGCCGGAGAGATACGGCAGGAACCACACCGGCCCTGCGTTAACATCGGCCTTTTCCGCAGCCGCAATCAGCGCGGGAACTGTCCCCAGACCGGTTAACTTCGCCGCCCAGTCCAGACAAGATGCGGCACTAAGCATCACCGACATCAGGTGCCAGCGACCTGGCAGCGCATGGCAGAAACTGTGCACCGCGCTTTCCGGTTTACTGAGGAAACCTTCACTAACCGCGAAGTAAACGCCTGAAGTCCCTAATGAAAGCATCGCCTGGCCCGCGTCCGCCATGCCGACGCCCACGGCCCCAGCCGCATTATCGCCACCGCCAGCCACTACCGGCACAGCAGGCATATTCCACGCGCTGGCGACTGACGCCAGCAAGTGCCCGGTCACGTCGCAGCCTTCAAACAGTGCGGGCATGTTATCGCGGGTTAATTGGCAAGCAGCGAGCATCTCATCGCTCCAGTCTCGCTTCGCCACGTCCATCCACATCGTACCCGCCGCATCCGACATATCGCTGGCGAAATCGCCGGTCATACGCAGACGCAGATAATCTTTCGGCAGCAGCACTTTATCTACCTGGCGGAAAATCTCCGCTTCGTGACGCTGAACCCACAGCAGCTTCGGCGCCGTGAAGCCAGGCATCATCAGGTTGCCGGTAATTTTACGTGAGGCTTTTACCTGCTCTTCCAGCAGTTGGCACTCCTGCGCGCAGCGGCCATCGTTCCACAAAATCGCCGGGCGCAATACGCGCTGTTGCTTATCCAGCAGCGTCGCGCCGTGCATCTGCCCGGCAATCCCGAGGGCTTTCACCCCTTGCAGGCTATGCTGCTGACCAAGCCCTTTCATTGCGCGATCCGTCGCCTGCCACCAGTGCTCTGGATCCTGCTCAGACCACAGTGGATGAGGACGGGAAACCGTCAGTTTTTCCGTTTGCGAGGCCAACACGGCACCCTGCTCATCAAGCAGAATTGCCTTAACGCCAGACGTGCCTAGATCTATGCCGATATACATCGCAACTGCTCCTTTAGGTGGTACGATGCCCGGAAGCTTGCGCCCCGGGCATGGTGTACGGCATTAACCGGAATTACTTGTCGAACAGGTAGTGATTGACCAGCCCTTCCAGCAGCTCCTGATGCCCACTCTGGTGCTGCGGCGCCAGCTGATTCTGCTCAGCATATTTCGCCAGATCCTGCAGCGACATTTGCCCTTTGAGAATCTGCTGACCCAGCTCGCCGTTCCAGCCGGCATAGCGTTTCGCGACGCGTTTATCCAGCTCGCCGCCTTCAATCATCCGCGCCGCGACTTTCAGCGACAGCGCCATGGTATCCATCGCGCCAATATGGCCATAGAACAGGTCATATTTGTCGGTGCTCTGACGACGGACTTTGGCGTCGAAGTTCAGACCGCCGGTGGTGAATCCACCCGCTTTCAGAATTTCATACATCACCAGCGCGTTTTCTTCCACGCTGTTCGGGAACTGGTCGGTATCCCAGCCCAGCTGCGGGTCGCCGCGGTTGGCATCGACAGAGCCAAACAGGCCCAGCGCGATAGCGGTGGCGATTTCGTGATGGAACGAGTGGCCCGCCAGCGTGGCGTGGTTCGCTTCGATGTTCAGCTTGATCTCTTTCTCCAGACCGAACTGTTTCAGGAAGCCATACACGGTTGACGCATCGTAATCGTACTGGTGCTTGGTCGGTTCCTGCGGTTTTGGCTCAATCAACAGCGTACCCTGGAAGCCGATTTTGTGTTTGTGCTCAACAACCATCTGCATAAAGCGACCAATCTGCTCGCGCTCCTGACGCAGGTCGGTATTCAGCAGAGTTTCATAGCCTTCACGGCCGCCCCACAGCACGTAGTTTTCGCCGCCCAGTTTATGCGTTGCGTTCATCGCGGTGAACACCTGCGTCGCCGCCCAGCTAAACACTTCCGGATCCGGGTTCGTCGCCGCGCCTGCGCCGTAGCGCGGGTTGGTAAAGCAGTTCGCGGTGCCCCACAGCAGCTTCACGCCGCTCTGCTGCTGTTTCTCCGCCAGCACATCGACCATCTGCGCAAAGTTGTTCAGATATTCTTTCAGGCTCGCGCCTTCCGGGGAGACGTCCACGTCATGGAAGCAGTAGTAAGGCACGTTCAGCTTGTGGAAGAATTCAAAAGCGACATCTGCCTTGCGTTTTGCAAGCTCGATGGCTTCGCCAGGTTGCTGCCATGGACGATTAAAGGAGCCGACACCAAACATGTCCGCGCCGTTCCAGCAGAAGGTATGCCAGTAGCAGGCGGCGAAGCGCAGGTGATCTTCCATACGTTTGCCCAGCACCAGTTCGTCCGGGTTGTAGTGGCGGAACGCCAGCGGGTTTTCGGTTTTTGGGCCTTCGAAACGAACGCGATCCAGTTGGTCGAAATATGCTTGCATAATGAACTCCATAATCTGACAGGCGGCGAGGAATAATTCGTCTGGTCATAGTGAATTCTGAATGGCGGTCGCTCAATTACGTTATTTCACACTGCTATTAAGAGAATCCACAAATGTGCGCTAGCTCGCAAAATAAAATGGAATCAACCTCTTTTTATGTACGCAATTTTTTCAGTCTCTATTTTGAAAATCAGATCGCGGTCATAAATCAGCAATTAAACGAAATATCGTAATAGGAAGATAAAAATCTGTAATTGCCAGCCGCCGCCTCCATGTTAAAAAATTGCTGCGAGTTAAGTCATCTCTGTTTCTTTTATCGCCAATCTCATCACCTTATCCCTACAAAAGGCATTACGATTATGAAGATAAAGAACCTTTGCCTCACTCTCTGCGCCTCATTGCTCCTCACCAGCATGGCGAGCAGCGCCAAAGAAGTTAAGATCGGTATGGCCATTGATGACCTGCGCCTCGAACGCTGGCAAAAAGACCGCGATATTTTTGTTAACAAAGCCGAGCAGCTTGGCGCACAGGTTTTTGTGCAGTCAGCCAACGGCAATGAAGAAACGCAAATGTCGCAGATCGAAAATATGATCAACCGTGGCGTAGACGTCCTTGTTATTATTCCTTATAACGGCCAGGTACTTAGCAACGTCATTAAAGAAGCGAAACAGGAAGGCATTAAAGTATTAGCTTATGATCGTATGATAAATAATGCTGATATCGATTTTTATATTTCCTTCGATAACGAAAAAGTCGGCGAAATGCAGGCACAGAGCCTGGTCAACCAGGTGCCCCAGGGGAATTATTTCCTGATGGGCGGCTCGCCGGTTGATAATAATGCCAAGCTGTTCCGCGCCGGTCAGATGAAAGTATTAAAACCATATATTGATGATGGCAAAATTAAAGTCGTCGGCGATCAATGGGTTGACGGTTGGCTGCCGGAAAACGCCCTCAAGATTATGGAAAATGCCCTCACCGCCAATAACAACAAAATTGACGCGGTTGTCGCGTCTAACGACGCGACGGCAGGCGGCGCAATTCAGGCGTTAAGCGCGCAAGGCCTGGCGGGTAAGGTGGCCATTTCCGGCCAGGATGCAGACCTGGCGGGGGTGAAACGTATCCTCAATGGCACCCAGACCATGACCGTGTATAAACCCATTACCCTGCTGGCGAACAGTGCCGCTGAGATTGCCGTCGAGTTAGGTAATGGTCAGCAGCCCAAATCGGATGCCACGCTCAATAACGGGCTGAAAGATGTTCCGTCGCGCCTGTTAACCCCTATCGAAGTCAATAAAACCAACATTGACGATACCGTTGTGAAAGACGGTTTCCATAAGAAGAGTGAACTCTGAATAGTATGCCCCGGCCATCAGGCCGGGGCAGCGTAGCCACCGGATATATCCGGTAGCCAGGCTTACGTGGAGCACAAGTACTTATGTCGTATTTACTTGAAATGAAGAGCATTACCAAAACCTTCGGGGTGGTTAAGGCTATCGATAATGTCAGCCTGAGATTAAACCCAGGCGAAGTTGTTTCGCTGTGTGGCGAAAACGGCTCCGGCAAATCGACCTTAATGAAGGTACTTTGCGGTATTTATCCGCATGGTAGCTATGACGGGGAGATTATTTTCGCCGGCGAGACGCTACAGCCGACGCACATTCGCGACACCGAACGTAAAGGTATTGCCATTATTCACCAGGAACTGGCGCTGGTTAAGCATTTGACCGTGCTGGAAAATATTTTTCTTGGCGCGGAAATCAGCCGCCATGGCGTGCTCGATTACGACACCATGACCCTGCGCTGCGAAAAGCTGCTGGCGCAGGTCAATCTCGCGATTTCGCCCGATACCCGCGTCGGTGATTTGGGCCTTGGACAGCAGCAGTTGGTCGAAATAGCCAAAGCGCTCAACAAACAGGTGCGCCTGCTGATCCTCGATGAACCCACCGCATCGCTGACCGAGCAGGAGACTGCCGTCCTGCTGGATATCATCCGCGATCTACAAAACCATGGCATCGCCTGTATCTATATTTCGCACAAGCTGAATGAAGTCAAAGCCATATCCGACACAATCTGCGTGATCCGCGACGGCCAGCATATCGGCACCCGCGACGCCAGCAACATGACGGAAGACGACATCATCACCATGATGGTTGGCCGCGAGCTGACGGCGCTCTACCCCAGCGAACCGCATACCGCGGGCGAGGAGATCCTGCGCGTCGAACACCTGACCGCATGGCATCCGGTTAACCGTCATATTAAACGGGTTAACGATATTTCCTTCAGCCTCAAACGCGGCGAGATCCTCGGCATTGCCGGGTTAGTCGGCGCAGGTCGCACCGAGGCGGTACAGTGTCTGTTTGGCGTCTGGCGGGGCCGCTGGGAGGGGCGTGTTTTTATCGACGGTAAGCAGGTTGATATCCGTAACTGCCAGCAGGCGATCGGCCACGGCATTGCGATGGTGCCGGAAGACCGCAAAAAAGACGGCATCGTGCCGGTCATGGCGGTAGGCAAGAATATCACGCTGGCCGCACTCAACGACTTCAGCGGAGCATTGAGCAGCCTCGACGATGCCAAAGAACAGCAGTGTATCCTGCAATCAATACAACGGCTGAAGGTGAAAACCTCTTCGCCGGAGCTGGCCATTGGGCGCCTGAGCGGCGGCAACCAGCAGAAGGCGATACTGGCCCGCTGTCTGTTATTAAACCCACGCATCCTGATTCTTGATGAACCCACGCGCGGCATCGACATCGGCGCGAAATATGAAATCTACAAGCTTATCAATCAACTGGTGCAGCAAGGCATTGCCGTCATCGTTATCTCGTCGGAGCTACCGGAAGTGCTGGGGCTCAGCGACCGGGTGCTGGTCATGCACGAAGGGAAACTCAAAGCTAACCTGGTGAACCATAACCTGACTCAGGAAAATGTGATGGAAGCCGCCTTAAGGAGCGAACGCCATGTCGAAAAACAATCCGTCTGAAATGAAACTGGCCGCCCCAGCGACATCCCCGGCGCTGCGGCTAAAATCCCTGAACTTACAGGTTTTCGTCATGATCGCGGCCATTATTGTGATCATGCTGTTTTTCACCTGGACCACCGACGGCGCTTACTTGAGCGCGCGTAACGTCTCCAACCTGCTGCGCCAGACCGCCATTACCGGCATCCTGGCTGTGGGTATGGTGTTTGTGATTATCTCGGCTGAAATAGACCTTTCCGTCGGCTCGATGATGGGTCTGCTCGGAGGAGCGGCGGCGATTTTCGACGTCTGGCTCGGCTGGCCGCTACCGCTCACCATTATCGTGACGCTGGCGATGGGGCTGGTACTTGGCGCATGGAATGGATGGTGGGTGGCCTATCGTAAGGTGCCCTCCTTTATCGTCACCCTCGCCGGGATGCTGGCGTTTCGCGGCATCTTGATTGGCATCACCAACGGCACCACCGTGTCACCTACCAGCGCAGCGATGTCGCAAATTGGTCAGAGCTATCTGCCAGACGGCATCGGTTTTACCTTTGGCGCCGTCGGGCTGATGGCGTTCATCGCCTGGCAATGGCGTGGCAGAGTGCGCCGCCAGTCGATGGGGCTGTCAACGCCTGCCTCCACCGGCGTGGTGGGTCGTCAGGCGCTGACGGCAGTGATCGTACTGGGGGCTATCTGGCTGTTGAATGATTATCGCGGCGTCCCGACACCGGTGCTGCTGCTGACGCTGCTGCTGCTCGGCGGCATGTTTATGGCTACCCGCACCGCCTTTGGTCGCCGTATCTACGCCATCGGCGGCAACATTGAAGCCGCACGCCTCTCCGGTATTAACGTTGAGCGTAACAAACTGGCAGTATTCGCCATTAATGGTCTGATGGTGGCCATTGCAGGTCTGATTCTGAGCTCACGTCTTGGCGCTGGCTCACCGTCGGCGGGGAACATCGCCGAGCTGGATGCCATCGCAGCCTGCGTGATCGGCGGAACCAGCCTGGCGGGCGGCGTGGGCAGCGTTGCCGGTGCGGTGATGGGGGCATTTATTATGGCGTCGCTCGACAACGGAATGAGCATGATGGACGTGCCCACTTTCTGGCAATATATCGTGAAAGGTGCGATTTTATTGCTTGCCGTATGGATGGACTCAGCGACCAAACGGCGTGCGTAATTGCCTGTCCGTGGTGTTGCCGAATCAGTAGCCGGCAACACCTCTCATGATTCGCGAGGAACCCTGAACCATGTTTGGAAAACGTCACCGCGTGACGCTGTTATTCAACGCCAACAAAGCCTTCGACCGTCAGGTGGTTGAAGGCGTCGGCGAATATTTGCAGGCGTCGCAGTCCGAGTGGGATATCTTCATTGAGGAAGATTTCCGCGCACGAATCGAAAACATCAAAGAGTGGCTGGGAGACGGCGTCATCGCCGACTATGACGACCCGACCATTGAAGCGCTGCTTACCGATGTGGACGTCCCCATCGTTGGCGTTGGCGGCTCCTATCACCGCCAGGAACAGTATCCACCCGTTCACTACATCGCGACCGACAACTACGCGCTGGTTGAAAGCGCTTTTTTGCATCTGAAAGAAAAAGGCGTCCACCGTTTCGCCTTCTACGGCCTGCCCACCGCCAGCGGCAAGCGCTGGGCCGAGGAGCGCGAATACGCGTTCAGCCAGATTGTCGCCAAAGAAAAATACCGCGGCGTTATCTATCAGGGCCAGGAAACCGCGCCGGAGAACTGGCAGCACGCACAAAATCGTTTGGCCGATTGGCTGCAAACCCTGCCGCCGCAAACCGGCATTATTGCCGTTACCGATGCCCGCGCCCGTCATGTTCTACAGGCTTGCGAGCATTTACATATTCCGGTGCCAGAAAAACTGTGCGTCATCGGTATTGATAACGAAGAATTAACCCGCTACCTCTCCCGCGTGGCGCTCTCGTCAGTCGCCCAAGGGGCAAGGCAGATGGGATACCAGGCTGCCAAACTCATGCAGCGACTGCTCGACAATGAAGTCCTGCCGCTACAGCGGGTGCTGGTGCCGCCAATGCGAGTGATGGAACGACGTTCAACCGACTACCGTTCACTGAACGATCCTGCCGTCATTCAGGCCATGCACTACATCCGTAATAACGCCTGCAAGGGGATTAAAGTTGAACAGGTGCTGGATGCCGTCGGCATCTCGCGATCGAATCTGGAGAAGCGCTTTAAAGAGGAAGTCGGTGAGACCATTCACGCCGTGATCCACAGCGAAAAGCTGGAAAAGGCGCGCAGCCTGCTGGTTTCTACATCGTTGTCGATTAACGAAATTTCGCAGATGTGCGGCTATCCGTCGCTGCAGTATTTCTATTCGGTGTTCAAAAAAGAGTACGACACTACGCCTAAAGAGTATCGTGAGCAGCACAGCGAGGCGCTGATTCAAGCTTGAATCCTTCCCCATCAGAAGAGCTCACCGGTTCGCTCTGATGGGGTACCTGAATGGGTAACTCGTACGTCACCTCCCTCATTTTTACCGTCACAAAAGCCCATCTTATATCAGCGTTAATCACAGGTTGATACGCACCAGTACTGCCACTGCCAGTCTCTTCTTACGCTCTCATTTCATCTATTCGACCTCTCTGTCGGACACCTTTGATTTATCACGGTATAAATGAAATGAAGATCGCTGGATTCACCTGTTTTTTACTACTGACTGTGGCCGCCTGCGCGGCGGCGGCTGATCATTGCGGTGCCGGTTGCCCCGTCGGTGGCAGCGCGCAAACGCTGGAACGCGAGGCCTACACGCTGAATAATAATTGCCAGCGTAAATTCGCAAACTGGGTGGCGTATAAAATGACAAAGGTCAGCCAGGCCAGCAACCGCCCCCGTCACTGGCAGCGCGATCCGGCTTTAGCGGCAACGGAGACGCTGGCTCCTGCAGCATACAAAGGCGCAAGCCAAGCGTTGCAGGTGGATCGCGGACATCTGGCACCGCTTGCCGGACTGGGGGGCCTGGCAGACTGGCGAACACTCAATTACCTTTCGAACATCACCCCCCAGGAATCCGGACTGAACCAGGGAGCATGGGCCAGGCTGGAGGATGGCGAGCGCGCGTTGGTCGAGCGCAAGGGCGTGGCGGCGGTCTATTCCGTCACCGGGCCGCTTTTCGAGCGCCATATTGCCACGCTGCCTGCGGCGCCTGACGTGGAAATTCCTAGCGGTTACTGGAAGATAATATTTATTGGCTCCAGACCCGATAAAGGCGAGTATGCCGCGTTTTTAATGGACCAGACGACACCCAAAAACGCCCGTTTTTGCGATTACCAGGTCACGGTCGCCAACATTGAACGCCGAACCCATCCGCGGCTTTCCTTCTGGTCTGCCTTACCCGTGGATGTCGCCCAACGCGTAAAAACGCACAAAGGGACGCTGGCACGAGCCCTGGGTTGTTCTTAAGCCATAAAAAAAGCACCAACGAGAGAACTCGAGGTGCTTTTTCGACGACAATTACGGCTTACATATGTGCCGCAATCAGACGCTGGTTATCCTGATACATCGCGAACAGGTAATCGTTATAGCTCGAACCTTTCGTCGAATACCCTTTCAGCTTATGGATCATCGCGGTTGCAGTGACTTCCTGATCCGTTTTACGCAGTTGAGCGCGTGACTTACGGAACGAGGCATAGGCTGGATGCGTATTCAGGTTGGTGGCATACGCCTGTACCGACTCTTTTACGGAGCCGAACTTGGTGTAGCCATTAACGGAACCTGCGCCATTTTTACAGCCCCTGCCGCATTTCATGCCGAACAGGTTGTTATTGGCGCGGGCCAGCTTAGACGTACCCCAGCCGCTTTCGGCTGCGGCCATCGTAGCCACCATGCTGCCCGGGATAATATCGACACGCTCAAGCAGCGAATTCCACGGCACCTTACGGGTATTACCGTTCCAGCTGACTTTGTAGCGTGCGGCGATATCTTTCAGGCGCGCACGTTCAGACGGCGACCAACGGCCTTCGTACTGTTTGGAAATCAACCAGTTACGATCCGCCGTAATGGCAGCATTTTGACTTGTGATATAAGGCATTACCGTCCGGAGAAACGCTCTTTTCCTTGGGGTTCCGGAAGGGTATTTTCGCAAATCAGGAAGTGAACTACTCTTTACACTATTGCGAGAATACTCTTGTTTACTGCTGGCCTTATTAAAACTTGTCTTTGTTACCGAGGCTTTTTGATGCTTTGTTACCGTGTGTGTTTTTGCGAACACCCCACCTGAAAATGTGCAGATGAGTAACATTAGTATCGCGGCCCCATATCGTCGAATGGGAGTCGATATCATTAGGTCTCCTGGTCGGATGCAATCATTCCAACGCCTTCTTATTTCATAAAATTGAGAGCTTAATCTCAAATTATAGCAAAAATAGCCCGTCAACGCACGCTTAAGAAATAGTCCGATTCCTAAACGAGCAAACGGACGCGATTCAGCATAAGACAAATTGCGCAGACAAAATGCCGGGGACATCTCATTTTAGCTCATTTTTTGACCGTCATCACTCAGCCCTTTTTCTCCTCCTTCGCGAAGGATGAGTACAGCGGAGTCACCTGCTGGCACACTGGGGAAAACACGTTCTGGCACAGGATAAAACCATGAAGCTTGCCGCCCTTGTACCGCTATTGATTCCCGCTTTTGCCAGTGCCGCCAGCTGGACCGCGCAAGATTTTCCCACCTTTTCCGCCGATGGGACGGGGAAGTTCACCAGTCAAAAAACGCTCACAAAGGGTACCCGTCCACTGAGGGTGAATCTTGAGCAACAGTGCTGGCAGCCCTCTGGCACCATTCGTCTTAACCAGATGCTGTCGCTCAAACCATGCCAGGGCGATGCGCCACAGTGGCGCCTGTTTCGCGACGGTAACTATACGCTGGAGATTGATACCCGCTCCGGCACGCCCACGCTGACTATCTCCGTGCAAAGCGCGGCCGAAAGCCACAATGCGCAAGTTAACGTTCGCCAGTGCCCACGCTGGGACGGTAAGCCGTTGACGCTGGATGTCGGTCAGACCTTCGCCGAAGGCAGCCAGGTGCGCGATTTTTATAGCGGGAAGACCGCCGTCGTCACGCAGGGCAAAATTACGCTACAGCCCGCAGAAAACAGCAATGGCCTGCTGCTGCTGGAAAGCGCCGACGTCATCGCCACGTCACCGTTCAGCTGGCATAACGCGACCGTGTATTTCGTGCTTACCGACCGCTTTGTCAACGGCGACCCCAGCAATGACAACAGCTATGGGCGCCATAAAGACGGCATGCAGGAGATCGGCACCTTCCACGGCGGCGATCTTAAGGGCCTGACCAGCAAGCTCGACTATCTGCAAAAGCTGGGCGTCAACGCGCTGTGGATTAGCTCACCGCTGGAACAAATTCACGGCTGGGTGGGCGGCGGCACCAAAGGGGATTTCCCGCACTACGCCTACCACGGCTACTACACTCAGGACTGGACACGGCTCGACGCCAATATGGGGACCGAAGATGACTTGCGCGCCCTGGTGGATGGCGCGCACCAGCGCGGCATCCGTATCCTCTTTGACGTGGTCATGAACCATACTGGCTATGCCACGCTGGCGGATATGCAGGAGTATCAGTTCGGGGCGCTATACCTGAAAGGCGATGAGATAACGAAAACGCTGGGCCAGCGCTGGACAGACTGGAAGCCCGGCGCGGGGCAAAGCTGGCACAGCTTTAACGACTACATCAACTTCAGCGACAAAGCCGCATGGGAGAAATGGTGGGGCAAGGCGTGGATCCGCACCGATATTGGCGACTACGACAACCCTGGTTTCGATGACTTGACCATGTCGCTGGCGTTTCTGCCCGATCTGAAAACAGAATCGACGACCCCGAGCGGGCTGCCAAATTTCTACCAACACAAAACGGATACCCACGCCCGTGCCGTCGACGGTTTTACACCGCGTGACTACCTCACCCACTGGCTCAGCCAATGGGTACGCGACTACGGCATTGACGGCTTCCGCGTCGATACCGCCAAGCACGTTGAGCTGGCGGCCTGGCAGCAGCTCAAATCGCAGTCGGTTGATGCACTGGCAGCCTGGAAAAAGGCTAATCCACAAAAAGCGATGGACGATGCGCCATTCTGGATGACGGGTGAAGCCTGGGGCCATGGCGTGATGCAAAGTGATTACTACCGACACGGCTTTGACGCGATGATCAACTTTGATTATCAGGATCAGGCCGCAAAGGCCAGCGACTGCCTGGCCAACATCGACCCGATCTGGCAGCAAATGGCCGATAAGCTGCAAAGCTTTAACGTCCTGAGCTACCTTTCATCGCATGATACGCGACTGTTCCGTGAGCAAGGCGACAACGCCGCCGAACTCCTGCTGCTCGCACCGGGCGCAGTGCAAATCTTTTACGGCGACGAGTCTAATCGCCCGTTTGGCCCAACGGGTTCTGACCCTCTGCAAGGCACGCGTTCATCAATGAACTGGCAGGATGTCGCCGGAAAATCCGCCGCCACGCTGGCGCACTGGCAAAAACTGGGGCAGTTCCGCGCACGTCATCCGGCGATTGGTGAAGGAAAACAAGCCACGCTGTCGCTCTCTCAGGGCTACGGGTTTGTACGGGAACACGGCGAGGACAAAGTCATGGTGGTCTGGGCCGGTAAGCACTAATTTATACTCCTCCAGGCCCGCGGTTTAATTGCGGGCCTTGGCAGAATAAACAACTGCTAATTTCGCCATTTTTCAGTTTATCCACTAAAGCCCCTGCATTAGCGCCATTTGCACCACATCGTGAGTGGCGTTATCGTTACCCACTTCACAGAACAAGCAATAGAAATCCGGCTATGACATTTTCACTTTTCGGCGACAAATTCACCCGTCATTCAGGCATTACCCGCCTGATGGAAGACCTCAACGACGGTTTACGCACCCCTGGCGCCATCATGCTTGGCGGCGGTAATCCGGCCCAGATCCCAGAAATGAATGATTATTTTAATCATCTACTGGCGGAGATGCTGGAAAGCGGCAAAGTTTCAGAAGCGCTGTGCAATTACGACGGTCCGCAGGGGAAAAACGAACTGCTGGTCGCGTTAGCCGATATGCTGCGTAATGAATTAGGTTGGGATATTGGACCACAGAATATTGCACTAACAAATGGCAGCCAAAGCGCGTTTTTCTACTTGTTCAACCTGTTTGCTGGTCGTCGTGCCGACGGTACCACTCGTAAGGTCCTGTTCCCACTCACGCCGGAGTATATTGGCTATGCCGACTCGGGTTTAGAAGATGATCTTTTCGTCTCGACTCGCCCACACATTGAGCTGCTGCCAGAAGGTCAGTTTAAGTATCACGTCGATTTCGAAAATCTGCCCATTGGCAAAGATACCGGGATGATCTGCGTTTCACGCCCGACCAACCCGACGGGTAACGTCATCACCGATGATGAACTGAAACAGCTGGATGCGCTCGCACATCAGCACGGCGTGCCGCTGGTTATCGATAATGCTTACGGGGTACCTTTCCCGGGCATTATTTTCAGCGAAGCGACGCCGCTGTGGAACCCAAATATTGTGCTGTGTATGAGCCTGTCTAAACTTGGCCTGCCAGGTAGCCGCTGCGGTATCATCATCGCAGATGAAAAAATTATCACCGCCATCAGCAATATGAACGGCATTATCAGCCTCGCACCCGGCGGGATTGGCCCAGCCATCATGTGCGAAATGATCAAACGCCACGATTTACTGCGTCTGTCGGATACGGTCATCAAGCCGTTTTACTATCAGCGCGTGCAGGAAACCATTGCCACTATCCGCCGCTATTTGCCGGAAGAGTGTTGCCTGATCCACAAACCCGAAGGCGCGATTTTCCTGTGGCTATGGTTTAAAGACCTGCCGATTACCACCGAGACACTCTACCAGCGTCTGAAAAAACGCGGCGTATTGATGGTGCCTGGCGATTTCTTCTTCCCGGGTCTGGATAAACCCTGGGAACACACTCACCAGTGCATGCGAATGAACTACGTGCCGGCCCCAGATAAAATTGAAGCCGGTGTGAAAATTCTTGCGGAAGAAATTGAGTTAGCCTGGCGCGAACATCAATAATATACAATATATCGGCCTCAAATATCAGAGGCCGATATTTTCCGTGATCTCCGCTGTTATTTTAAAAACTCACGCCAAAAAGTCTCACGCACCTTTCCGCTCGGATTACTCCCAATTTATAGCGTCATTTCATTAGCGCTACACATTTAAAACCATTATTCATTCCGGCTTAATATGTTAAAAATGAAGTAACAGCATGTTTCCTATGCGCATATTAATTTACATAGCAGACTTTGTTTATCCTTAAATAAAATCAGATTTATTCAGCCTTTCGTATGAAAAGAAACGCAGCATGCAAGGCTTAATTTTCTACTTACACTGATTAATACGCACTCGGCGTTTTAACTGGTGGAGTATGGTTATGAACTCTAAAAACGTTAGCCATTTAAGCATTATTGCTATGGCGGTTCTTATTGCATTCTCACTCTCCGCCTGTAGCGGTAGCGGCGGGGGCTCTCATTCAACGGCTAAAAACGGCAGCACTCAGGGCAGCGGCTCTGGCGGCAGCGATGGTAGTGGTTCTGGTGGCAGTGGTTCCGACGGTAGTGGTTCCGGTGGCAGTGGTTCCGGTGGCAGCGGCTCTGGCGGTAGTGGTTCCGGAGGCAGCGGTTCTGGTGGTAATGGATCTGGCGGCGGCACTGGAACAACGGCCAATAATTCAGTGAGCAGTATCATCGGCGAAACCGGTAAAGCAGTTTCGGGGGTCGGTGATACGCTGGGTGGGCTGGGAAGCCAGTTAACCACCACCACTGGCAACAACCCAGTCACCTCGACCATCTCCACCACGGTAAGCGGTGTGGGTAACGCTGTCGATACACTCGGGACCGGCGTCACCAACGGGATTGGCAACTCGTCAAACACCAACGGTGTGGGAACCACTTTGCAGGGTACGACCAACACGGTCACCGTGCTGGGTAACACGGTATCGAGCGTAGGGACCGGGTTATCGAGCGGCACTTCCAGTACACCCGTCGCGGGGGTAACCGGCGTGGTCGGAAGCGTCGTTAACAGCACAGGCCAAATCGTCAGCGGGACAGGTACTGGATTGACCAGCACCCTGCAAAGCCCTGGCGTAACGGCGGCAACAACCGGCGTCACTTCCGTGGTTAATAATACCCTGTCCGGCGTACAGGGCGTCACTCAAGGCGTGGGGACCACGACAGGATTAGGCACTCCGGTTAACGGTCTGCTGACTCAGGTCGGGACTACAGTGAGCGGTGTGGGTAGCCAGGTTGGCACCACCTCTCCGGCGCTGAGCGGTGTAGGCCAGGTCGTCTCCAGCGTTGGCAACATCGTCACTGATGCCGGAGGCCTGGTGAAACCAACCGCTACCAGTACCGGAGGCTCTTCCGGCGGCACTACCGGAACCAGCGGCGGCCTGCTGGCTAACGTCACGGGAAGCCTGAACGTAAGCACAACTACCAATACCAGCACCAGCAGTACAGGAACAACCAGCGCAGGAACCAGTGGCGGTACATTAGGTGGTTTAGGCGGTCTACTCGGCGGGTTAACAACCAAAAGATAAGCTATATATTTATTAATGCCTTCCGTGCCCCCGCAATGGGGGCACGTTTTTCAGCAGAATAACAATAATTATCCTTGCTCAAGAAAACACACAAGGAATGCGCCATGAAAACGACCCTGGTTTATGCGCTATCGGGGGTTTTTCTGCTTAATATTGCCCGAGCAGACACATTACCCGCATTGATTGACCCTAATAACCCAGCCAAAGCAGAAAATAGTAACACACCACAAGCCCCTGCTGCGGCGGCCCCAAGTTTAAGCGTAAGCGTGCCCAAAAATAAACTAACACCCGAAACGTTGATTAAAGTAGACCATATTCAATTTATTGGTGGAACTGTATATCCATTAAAAGAGTTATTACGCCCTTTTGTTCCCTATGCGCATAAACAAGTGCCGCTAAAAACGCTGATTGGTCTGGTTAATGATATTACGTTGCGCTATCGCGCCGACGGTTATCCACTCTCTTATGCCTGGCTTCCGGATAACAACTTTCAGGATGGTATGCTGAAGATTGTTCTGGTGGAGGGCTATGTCGCGCATAGCGATATTAAAAGTAACAACCCCAATATTGCCGAACGCCTCAAGCGTCTGGCGGCAAAAATCATGGCGGAGAAGCCGCTCACACAGAACACCTTCGACCGCTACACCCAGCTGATGACACGCACGCCCGGCGTGCGCGTTGATGCCAACGCGCAGCTGCCGCAGAATATCTACGGAGCCGCCGCGATGCAGGCCGTGGGTATGCAGCCGCATATCTGGGATATCTCTTCAACCATTGACACCCGTCGCAGCCAGAATATGGCGTTCGTCAATGGTTCACTCAGTAACTTAACCAGCTACGGCGATCAACTTGGGGTCGCCACATTGATCCCACTCGATAATTCGACGCGCAAATCTTACCTCGGGTTGAACTACCAGCAGTTCCTGACGGATGAAGGGCTGATGATGCAGCTCAAGGGCAGCTTTTATCGCGAGGATCCGCGCGACTATTCGCGTCTGCTGAACTTCCCCGGCGGGTATTTAGACTCACGCCAGAAAACCACCCAATACAACGGCGGCGCGATGTTCAGCTATCCGGTGATTTTAACCGGTAAGCGGCAGTTCAATATCAACGGCGGGATGGATTACACCGACCGCCGTAACGACAACCATATTCGCGCCATCGTTAATGAGCAGGAAGTCCTGGGCGTGACGCAAAAATCACATGTCCGCTACCCTGCCCTCGAACTCGGAATGAACGGCTTTCAGGCCTTCGACCGTGCCAGCATTAACGGTAAGCTGACGCTGCGTCAAGGGATTAACGCCTCTTCGTTGGCCGACGCCGCGCCGGTACAGGGCAACGATCTCTCGTTTACGCTGTGGAAAAGCAATATTGATGCGGCGTGGATGATCACGGATACCTGGCGTCTCTCTACCTCGCTGGAAGGGGATTGGTCAGATAACGATTTGCCCGAGCCAGAGCGTGTCAGCTTCGGCGCCCAGCGCTTTGGACGTGGCTACCAGGATGGCGAAGCCAGCGGTGACTACGGTTATGGAGGGCAGCTTGAGTTGCGCTATCTTCATCAGCGTAAAGAGAGCACATGGATTGCCACGGTACAGCCTTACGTGCTGGCCGATACCGCGCAAACGTGGTTCAACACGCCGGGGTTACCGCATCAGCGGCTGGCATCGGTGGCAACCGGGGTGATGGTTGGCGACAACAAGCATTACAGCGTTACGGTCGAGGCAGCGCGCCCAGTCGGTGATATGCCAACCGACACGAACAGCCGTGAATGGCGCTATAGCCTGACCTTCAGTTGGAACTTCAATAATCTACATTAATCTTGATGCGGCAAGCTGGCCAACATCAATACAGGCCAGCGCCCCCGTCGGGCAGGCGGCCACACAGGCTGGCCCCGCTTCGCGATGGCGGCACAAATCGCACTTCATCGCCTGTGGCCGTGCCTGCTGGACGGCCACGGTCATTGCCCCAAACGGACACGCCAGCATGCAGCTCTTGCAACCAATGCAGCGCGCCTGATCGACACGAATCATATCCTTTTCACGGGTTATCGCCCCCGTTGGGCAAACATTACCGCACGGCGCATCTTCGCACTGATGACACGCCACCGCCGTTGAGAAAGCGTCGCCCTTCACCACGCGGATACGAGGAAAAAAGGCCTCACGTGAAACGGTCGCACAGGCCTGCTGTTCCTGATGCGCCACCACGCAGGCCACTTCGCAGGTCCGGCAGCCAATACACTTTAAGGAATCAGCGACAATAAACGGGTTCATACCCCTCTCCGTGACGGTTAGTAAACCCTAAGAGTGCCAGAGCGGCATACTGTCACGCTTTGATCAGACACGGGAGATGTACCGTTTTTGTCATCTGCCCGAGGCAATTTAGCCGTTTGCCTCAGGCAGAATTAATGTGTTCCTTACAGTACCGCCGCTTCCAGGCCGCTGGAGTTAAGCCGGTGTGTTTGCGAAAAATTTGCCTGAAATACCCGACATCGGCAAACCCGCACTGTTCGGCGACCTCTTTCAATGAACGCGCATGGTTGCTCAATAGCTTTTCTGCCGCTCGCACGCGCTGACGGTGGATCGCTTCGGTAATGGTCAGGTGGAAGACCCGGCGATATACGCGCCCCAGATAGTCGGCATTGCAGTGTAACTCTTTTGCCAATGCCGACGTGGAGAGCGGCAGGTGATAGCGGGTATGGATCACCTGCTGCGCCTTCCACGCCAGCGCCGTACCGCCTTCATCTTTTGGCTCTTCATTTTGCGCCGACAACGAAATATGCTGCAAAATCAGTAGCAAAATAAACTCCAGCGAGGCATTACGCTGAATTTTTTCCTGCTCGTTCAGGAACTGGCGGAACAGGGAAATCAGGTATTGCGGGTCGTGCGAAGTTGTCTGCTGCGGAATGGCCAACTGGGTTAATAGCGGATGCGGCTGCACGGGCATATTCACCTCAAAATGCAGCCAGTAAAATTTCAGATCGGCAGGAAAATCCTCAACACCGATATGGCGGCGGCCTGGCCATAATAAAAGGCTATCCCCCGCCGGGACGTGGAAAATATGCTCCTCTTCCTGAATCGTTAATGTCCCTTTCTCCACGAAGATCACTTCCCATGAGCGCAGTCTGCGCGCCGGATGGCGTCCCACGCCACGTGAGATAAATAACCCGCCATTCTGGACTTTAATCGGAAGCGCTATGGATAGATTGAGCATAAATATTAAAAATTCCGCTTATTAACCGCAGGAAGATAGTCTTTCACTCTGATTATTAACAACTAAATGGATTAATTCCCGATCGCCTTCACACTTTTCTCACCAGGTCGGAATTACTCACTTTTTATACTTCTTTGTGAGCTTGTTGGTCCTCGCTTTCCAGGCAAAATTAAACGGGTCATGACATTACAACAATCCCCCTACTGAAAAAGACCTCTCCACATTGCGAGGAGCATCCATGACCGCTACACCTATTTCTACCAGTGAGGTTGTGCCCGGTTCACAGGACGATAAATTATCTGTCCGCGAGAAAATCGGCTACGGTCTCGGCGATGCAGGCGGCACCGTCATTACCTGCCTGATCATGAATTTCCTGACCTTCTTTTATACCGATGTCTTTGGCCTGACGCCCGCGCTGGTCGGTACCCTATTCCTGGCGCTCCGCGTTTTTGACGCGATTTCCGATCCCATTATGGGCGTGCTGGCCGACCGCACGCAGAGCCGCTGGGGGCGTTTCCGTCCGTGGCAAATGTGGATTGCGCTCCCCATCGCCATTATCGGCGTACTCACCTTTACCGTCCCCGATGCCAGCATGGGCGTGAAGATCGCGTGGGCCTTTGGCACCTATCTGCTGCTGTCCATCAGCTACACCGCGATCAACGTACCTTACTGTGCGCTGATCAACACGATGACCACGCGCCACAGCGAGGTCATCTCCTGTCAGGCCTGGCGTTTCGTACTGTGCGGCGTGGCGGGTTTTCTGGTCTCGGTAGGCCTGCCATGGCTGGTGAAAGTGCTTGGGCAGGGCAATACGGCGCAGGGATATCAATACGGCGTCGGCGCCCTGTGCGCACTCGCTGCCGTGATGTTCCTGTGCTGCTTCTTCTGGGTACGCGAGCGCGTGTCGTTGGACGTGATGGGCAAATTCACCCTGCGGGAACACATTGCGGGACTGCGTAAAAACGATCAGTTGCTGTTGATGCTGGTGATGTCGTTTCTGCTGATCAACGTCTTTAATATACGCGGCGGCGGCTATATGTATTTCATCACCTACGTACTGAGTGGCTCCACCGGCTACACCTCGCTGTTCTTCACCATGGTGACTTTCGCCTCTATTTTCGGTTCCGTGATAATTAACCTGCTGTCGCGCCGCTTCGATACCGTCAAGCTTTACTATTACACCAACCTGGTGCTGGCGGCGATCGCACTGGGAATGTGGTTCTTACCCACCGGCCCGGCCCACCAGACCCTATGGCTGGTCGTTATTCTCGGCAACGGCATCATTCTCGGCTTCACGCTGCCGCTGCACTTTTCGCTCATGGCGTTCTCCGACGACTACGGTGAATGGAAAACTGGCGTACGTTCTTCCGGTATGAATTTCGCCTTTAACCTATTTTTCATCAAGCTGGCGTGGGCCTCCAGTGCGGGCATTATTAGCCTTGTCTTTATCTATGTGGCTTATCAGCCAGGGGCCGGAAACCAAACAGCATCATCGCTGGCGGGCATCACATCGATGGAAACCCTGCTGCCCGCCCTGTTCCACCTGCTGCTGGCGTTCTCTATCCGCGCCTGCAAGCTCAATAATCCAATGATGTCGCGCATCGCCACCGATCTTCGCGCCCGTCACATTCAGTCCTGAGGAGTTCGCCATGTCTGTTATGGAAGTCAATCTGCATACCTTGAAAGTTAATGACCCGTTTTTCGCCCAATACCAGCAGTTGGTTCGCGATGTGGTAATCCCTTATCAATGGGATGCATTAAACGATCGCATTGACGATGCCGAACCCAGCCACGCGATAGAAAACTTCCGCATTGCCGCCGGTCAGCAGGAAGGGGAGTTTTACGGCATGGTCTTTCAGGACAGCGACGTCGCAAAATGGCTGGAGGCTGTCGCCTGGTCGCTGTGCCAGAAGCCGGATGCCGAGCTGGAAAAAACCGCCGATGCGGTGATTGAACTGGTCGCCGCCGCCCAGTGCGACGACGGTTATCTGAACACCTATTTCACCGTTAAAGCCCCAAAAGAGCGCTGGACCAATCTCGCCGAATGCCACGAGCTGTACTGCGCAGGGCATATGATTGAAGCGGGCGTCGCCTTCTTCCAGGCCACCGGCAAACGGCGCTTGCTGGAGGTAGTGTGCCGCCTCGCCGACCATATCGATCGGGTTTTCGGCACCGGAGAAGACCAGATTCATGGCTACCCAGGGCACCCGGAAATCGAGCTGGCGCTGATGCGCCTGTATGAGGTCACAGGAGAACCGCGCTATATGGCGCTGGTGAATTACTTCGTCGAAGAACGCGGCAAACAGCCGCACTTCTACGACGACGAATACGAAAAACGCGGCAAAACCTCCTACTGGCACACCTATGGCCCGGCGTGGATGGTGAAAGACAAGCCTTACAGCCAGGCGCATCAGCCTATTGCCGAGCAGCCTACGGCTATCGGCCACGCGGTGCGTTTTGTCTACCTGATGACCGGCGTGGCGCATCTCGCTCGTCTGAGCCAGGACGAAAGCAAGCGCCAGGACTGCCTGCGCTTGTGGAACAACATGGCGCAGCGCCAGCTGTACATCACCGGCGGCATTGGTTCACAAAGCAGCGGCGAAGCCTTCAGCAGCGACTACGATCTGCCGAACGACACCGTCTACGCCGAAAGCTGCGCCTCTATTGGCCTGATGATGTTTGCCCGCCGCATGCTGGAGATGGAGGCAGACAGCCAGTACGCCGATGTCATGGAGCGCGCGCTGTACAACACGGTGCTGGGCGGCATGGCGCTTGATGGCAAACACTTCTTCTACGTTAACCCGCTGGAAGTGCACCCGAAAACGCTGCAGTTCAACCACATCTACGACCACGTGAAGCCCGTTCGCCAGCGCTGGTTCGGCTGCGCCTGCTGCCCGCCGAATATCGCCCGCGTACTCACTTCAATCGGCCACTATATCTACACGCCGAGAGAAGATGCGCTGTATGTGAACCTGTATATCGGCAACAGCGTGGAGGTGCCGGTGGGTGAGCAAACGCTGCGCTTGCGCATCAGCGGTAACTATCCATGGCAGGATCAGGTCAAGATCGCCGTTGATTCTCCGGATCCGGTTAACCACACGCTGGCGCTGCGCTTGCCGGACTGGTGCCGCGATCCTCAGGTGACGCTAAACGGTCACGATGTGACGGGAACGGTGAAGAAAGGCTATCTGCATATCTCACGCACCTGGGTGGAAGGCGATACCTTAACGCTGACGTTACCAATGCCGGTACGTCGAATCTACGGAAATCCGCTGGTCCGCCACGTCGCTGGTAAAGTCGCCGTGCAGCGCGGTCCGCTGGTCTACTGCCTTGAGCAGGCCGACAACGGTGAAGAGCTGCATAATCTGTGGTTACCGGATAATGCGTCGTTTACCGAACTGGAGGGCAAAGGTATTTTCGCCCACAAGGTATTGCTACAGGCCCAGGGGGTGAAATACACCACACGCCATCCAGAAAAACAGTTGTTGTGGCATTACGACGCGGCCCCCACTGAACGTCAGGCGCAGACGCTGACCTTTATTCCGTGGTTTAGCTGGGCCAATCGTGGCGAAGGGGAAATGCGTATCTGGATTAATGAAGAAAAGTAAGCGGAGAGGTAGCCCTGACGAGGCGTGAACGCGCCGACTCCGGGGCGCTGCACCTGGCCGGGCGACCATGACATCAGACACAAAAAAAGCAGAACGCAAGCGTTCTGCTTTTTTTCACCGCCAAAGCGCAATTACATGGCTGCGCGGAAGATCGCCATAATCTCTTCGTGCGTTGCCTGGATAGGATTGGTGAAACCGCACGCGTCTTTCAGCGCATTGGTCGCCAGAACCGGGATATCCTCTTCTTTCACATTCAGGTCGCGCAGACCCGCCGGAATATTGACCTGACGCGCCAGTTTACGAATCGCGTCGATACACGCCTTCGCGCCCTGCTCATCGCTCATCGCGCTGACGTCAATATGCATAGCCTGTGCACAATCGCGCAGACGCGCCGCGGCAACCTTGCTGTTAAACTCCTGCACATGCGGCAGCAGCACCGCGTTACACACGCCGTGCGGCAGATCGTAGAAACCGCCCAGCTGGTGCGCCATCGCGTGGACATATCCCAGTGAAGCGTTGTTGAACGCCATACCCGCCAGGAACTGAGCGTAGGCCATTGCTTCACGCGCTTCACTGTTGCTGCCGTTTTCAACCGCCGTCGGCAGGTTGTCGATAATCATGGTGATCGCTTTTAGCGCACAAGCGTCGGTAATCGGTGTGGCCGCAATAGACACATAGGCTTCAATCGCGTGGGTCAGCGCATCCATACCGGTGGCGGCGGTCAGCCCTTTCGGCATGCCTTCCATCAGGGAAGAGTCGTTGACGGAGAGAACCGGCGTCACGTGCTTGTCGACGATCGCCATTTTAATATGACGCGTAACGTCAGTGATGATGCAGAAACGGGTCATTTCAGACGCCGTGCCCGCGGTGGTGTTGATCGCGATCATCGGCAGCTGCGGCTTAGCAGAGCGGTCAACGCCTTCATAATCACGAATATCGCCGCCGTTAGAAGCGACCAGCGCGATCCCTTTCGCGCAGTCGTGCGGGGAGCCGCCGCCCAGAGAAATAACGCAGTCGCAATCATTGGCGCGCAGCATTTCCAGGCCTTCTTCCACGTTAACGGTCGTCGGGTTCGGATGCGTACCGTCGAATACCACGCTCAGAATGTCATATTCCTGCAGGCGTTTCTGGATATCCGCCGCCACGCCCAGCTTGTTCAGAACTGCATCAGTGACAATCAGAGCACGGCGATAGCCGTAGTCTTTCATGGTATTCATCGCGTCTTTTAAGGCGCCGTTACCGATGACGTTCACTGAAGGGATGAAGAAAGTTGATGCAGTCATGATAGTTCCTTTATTTAATAAGCAGGCTCCCGAGGCTATAGCATTACCCACCCTTAAAACACGATCTGGCTAGCACTTTTCTCTGCGTGAAAAATAAAAATCGCGTCATTTTGTTGTCAATGTCGCGATTTATAGTGATAAATATATTCAAATGTTGAATT
>NZ_JANEWH010000030.1:0-41199 GCF_028069715.1 Kluyvera sp. Awk 3
ATTCAATAGCCATTTTTTTCTCCCAAAGAGAAGAGTCGTATTTTATTTGTTATCCGCCAGGCGCAAACCTTCACTCAGGCATAATATTGCCAACGCTTGCCCATAGCCGGTTGGTTGTAATGGAATGTCTTTATAAAATTGCAGGGTTCGCCCCATTCGCGTGCCATAAGAAACATTATGAACAGTTCCTTCAGCATCAATATTATCCTGAACAATCGCCAGCGCTTTCATTCCTGCCTCTAACCAGCGTTCGTCGCCAATTCCCAGGCGTGCGCCTTTTAATAAGCCGTAGCCAAAACCGGCGGTTGCGGAAATTTCGATGTAAGAATCGGGATGATCCAGCAGGGTATGCCAGGCGCCGTTATCCGCCTGCAGGTCAATCAACGTATTCACCTGTTTTTTCAGGCACTCGATCAGGTATTCGCGCACGCCTGCGCCCACGTCTGCCAGTTCCAGCAGCTCAAGGATACCAACGGTAATCCACGCGTTACCGCGCGCCCAGCGGGCTTTGGCAAAGTTGCTGTTCTCAACAAAGCTCCAGCCGTGGTACCACAAACCGGTTTGCGGATCGTTAAGATAGCGCGCATGCAGCAGGAACTGACGCACCGCCTCATCAACCAACTCCTGACGCCCGGAAACCGTACCGTAGTGCGCGAGGAATAGCACCACCATAAACAGCGTGTCGTCCCAGATCTCCATTTCGTTAATACCGTCGGAAACCACATGCTGGAAGCCTTGCTCCGGGGTGCGCGGAAGCTCAGTCATCACGCGGTTTGCCCAGTTATCCAGCACCTGCTGGTAGTGCGGCTGACGGTGATGGGACCAGAACAGCGAGAGGGGCAGCATCGGCGCGGTGGTATTTACGTTGAGGCTCGGCAGACCTTTTTCGATATTTCCCTGAAACCACTGGTCGATAATTTGATATAGATCATCAGACTTTGTGTTTTCCCATAAACGTACCAGTCCAAATAGCCCAACGCCCTGCGGCCATTCCCAACTGGAGAATGAAATATAATCTCCGGCGCTCCCGTCAAGATTGGGTTCATTAAAACGCCCATTATCTTTTAATTCAGTAAAGCCGCGCAGGAGTAAATCAATATTTTTATTCAGTGAACGCTTTTCCATTTTTATTCTCAGTCTACGTGTAAAGAAGATTTGGCAATAAGGATTAAATCACTACGCATTTCATATGCGCAATACGAAAAATTTTTGCGTTCATATTCTGTGAGCATTGCCGATATTTTATTGGTCTACGCAGAGGTTTTTTTGCGCGAAATAGAGGAGGGAATTGTTGATAAAACAAAGAGTTGTTGGAACAGTGTTTCATTCCTGCTAAGGAGACTGCACAAATTTTTTGCGCAGTCTTCAAAAAAGGCCTTATTGCGCGTCAATGAGCGGCACGCGGATCTGTTTACCGCTGGCGACAAAGGTGCCTGCGCCAAGATGATGTAGCGTATTGCGCTTATCATCGTCGAACTGCCAACGTCCGGCGACGAACGCCCGTTCATCAGCAGCAGCGGACACCACCTCGCCAAACAGAGTGTCATAGTGTGATGCCGCTGCGGTGGCGGGCAGCAGTCGGCACTCCATCCATGCCAGGCATTTTTCTTCTATCACCGGCAATCCAAGCACCGGTCCGTTGATTGTCGGAATACCGTAGGCATTGAATTTATCCTCTTCGCGCCCGCTGATGCTGCCAACCGCATAGGTCCAGTTGGCGGCGGCAACGCTCGGCACCACAATGCCAAAGGTGCCATTACGTTCAATAATTTCCCGTGACCAGGCATTTTTATCCACCACAATGGCGATACGCGGCGGTTCGAATTCAACCGGCATAGACCAGGCCGCGGCCATCACGTTGCGGCGCTTCGTTTCATCGTCATAGCTGGTTATCAGAATGGTGGGGCCATGGTTAAGCAAACGGCTGGCGTGGTGAAGCTCGACAGAACGAAAACGGCTCATCATTGTTCCTCTGAGAATGAAGGGATGCAGCTTTCACACTAATTGGTGTGAAAAGCGTAAGCAATATACAGAATAAAGCGGGGCGCTTGACGTTGTACACGCCGCCTCAACCGATCGCACAAAACAATCATTCTTAAGCGCAAAATAAGCTATAAAAGACGGAAACCTCATGCTGGAGCCATTGATGACCCCTTTTTTAAACGCCTATTTTGCTCGTCTGGGTTGGACGGGCACTCCTGAAGTCTCGGTGGAAACGTTGCGTAGTTTGCATATCCATCACAACAGCGCAATTCCCTTTGAGAATCTCGACGTACTCCTGCCACGCGAGATGCATCTTGACGACCAGGCGCTGGAAGACAAGCTGGTTAACGCCCGTCGTGGCGGCTACTGCTTTGAACAGAATGGCCTGTTTGAACGCGTGCTGCGGGAGATTGGCTTTCACGTGCGTAGCCTGCTGGGGCGGGTTGTGCTGGCGCATCCGCCGCAGATGCCGCCGCGTACCCATCGCCTGCTGCTGGTCGAGGTCGACGGCGAGCGCTGGATTGCCGACGTTGGTTTTGGCGGCCAGACGCTGACCGCGCCGATCAAGCTGCTGGCGGATATTGTGCAATCGACCCCGCACGGTGATTACCGTTTGCTGTATGAAAATCAGGAGTGGATCCTGCAATACAGCCATCACGATCACTGGCAGTCGATGTATCACTTTGATTTGGGCCGTCAGTACGCTTCTGACTATGTGATGGGCAACTTCTGGTCGGCGCACTGGCCGCAGTCGCATTTCCGTCATCACCTGCTGATGTGCCGCCATCTGCCGGACGGCGGCAAGATGACGTTGACCAACTTTCACTTTACCCATTGGGATAAAAACCACGTGGTCGAGAAGGTGGATTTTCCGGACGTGCCCACGCTGTATGAAGCGCTACAAACCCGCTTTGGACTTGGCGTCACCGATCCGAAATATGGTTTTAGCGTCAGCGAACTGGCGGCGGTGATGGCGGCATTCGACACCCATCCGGAAGCCGGTAAATAACAGGTAGCCCGGCCGAGGGATAGCCGACGCCGGGGTAAACCCTCAGGGATGAATGATCATGGCATTAACGCTTCGTGTTTTACTGGAAAATCATCTCGCCAGCGATGCCGACAGTCGGTTACGGAACCGAGCCGGATTAAGCCTGTTGCTGCAGGATGAAACCACCTCTGTTTTGTTCGACACTGGCCCGGATGACAGTTTCCTTCACAATGCTGCTCTGATGGGCGTTTCTCTTGATAACCTCACGGCGACGGTGCTTTCGCACGGTCACTACGATCATTGCGGCGGCGCTCCCTGCCTGCCGGACAATAGTCGCATCATCTGCCACCCGACAATTGGGCAGGAGCGCTTTGCCGCGGTGAACGTTGCGGGGCGCAGCCATAAAATCAAAAAACTCTCGCTGGATATTGATTACAACCGTCATCGCATGGAGTACACCCGCACACCGTTGCCGATAAGCGAACGTTTTATCTGGTCGGGTGAGATTGCTGTCGATCATCCCCGAGCCTATGGCGTGGCCGCGGGTAAAACGGATTATGTGATTGATGAAGGGGTACTGATCTATTTGTCGGAACGCGGGCTGGTGATTATTACCGGCTGCGGACATCGTGGAATCATTAACATTGTCCAGCACTGTCAGAAGATTACCGGGATAAACCGCGTTCATGCGCTGATTGGCGGCTTTCATTTGCGCTGCGCCTCTCCGCGTACGCTTTGGCAGAGCAGGCAGTTTCTCCAGCAGTTAAAGCCCGATAAAATCATGGGTTGCCACTGCACTGGCGCGTGGGGAAAACTGTGGTTACCGGAGGTTATCTCCCCGGCGACCGGAGATACGTTTGTGTTTGAATAGCTATGTTGGCGACATTGTTCTGGTCGAGTGATGGAGGGGAGCGTGCATCTTTTTATGATTGGCCCTGGCGGGGTGGGGAAAAGCACCGTCGGGGAAAGACTGGCCGAACGGCTGGGCTACGCGTTTGTCGATCTTGATACGCAATTTTGCGAACGTCTGGCAAACATTCGTGATTACCTCAAGACTGACGGCTATGAAGCTTATCTTGAACAAAACTCCGCGCTGTTTGAAGCGCTATCGGTTGAGCTGCGCCATCATAATGTGGTTTTTGCGCTGTCTTCCGGTTTTCTTGCAACCGATATTCGCCCGGATATCGTTCAACGCAACCGTCAGCGCGTGCGGGAGTCCGGGCGTTCTATTTTGCTTATGCCGTCAAAGGATGTCGATGTCGCGTGTTACAGCGTCGTTGAACGTCAGCTCAAACGCGGGTTTGGGTTGTTTCGGGAAAAAGAAGCGGTGAAATTTCGCCAGCGATTTGCCGACTACATGGCGCTGGGAGATATTCAGGTTTTTGCGATGGA
Source organism: Kluyvera sp. Awk 3 (assembly GCF_028069715.1). Classification (NCBI taxonomy): domain Bacteria; kingdom Pseudomonadati; phylum Pseudomonadota; class Gammaproteobacteria; order Enterobacterales; family Enterobacteriaceae; genus Kluyvera; species Kluyvera sp. Awk 3. The sequence continues at coordinate 4,364 of NZ_JANEWH010000030.1, forward strand.
CTCGCCGGAAATCATCGTTAACAAAATCATCGCCGCCCTGTAGCCCGGCGTTGGCTATGCCTCGGCCGGGCGTTCGCTTAGTTTAAGCCTAAGAAGTGCTGGGCGATTTTGAAGTAGATAATCAGCCCGGTGCCGTCAATCAGCGTCGCGATAAACGGCGCGGAGACCACCGCCGGGTCAATGCCGACGCGTTTGATGACCAGCGGGATCACAGAGGAAACCACGGCGCTCCAGAGGGTGACGCACACCAGCGTCAGGCTGACGATAAAGGTAATTTCCGGGCCAATTCCCATTATCCACGCCCGCAGGCAGCCTGCCGCGCCGAGGGTGATGGCGACCAGCATTGCCGTCGACATCTCTTTACGCAGGATCCGTCCCAGATCCCGAAGGCCCACTTCGCCAAGCGCCATCGCGCGCACCAGGGTGGACGTTATCTGTGTGCCGCTGTTGCCTCCGGTGCCAATCAGCAGTGGGATAAAGAACGCCAGTGCGATGGCGGATTCCAGCGCCTCTTCAAAGTGTTGGATAACGGTGCTGGTGTAAGCCTCAGCGATAAACAGCAGCAGCAGCCAGACGGCGCGTTTTTTCCACAGCGTAACCGGGCTTATCTCCAGATACGGTTTTTCCAGCGGCAGCGTCGCCCCCTGAAGCTGCGCGTCTTCGGTGATTTCATCCGCTAGCAGCTGGTCGATCTCTTTTTCATTCAGGCAGCCTATAAGCTTGCCGTTTTTAATCACCGGCAGCAGGGTCAGACGGTGCTTTTCGATCAGTTCCGCTGCCACGTCGCGGGTATCGTCCGGGCCGACGTGGTATAGGGTGGTGGTCATCAACTGCGCGACCGGCTGATTATCATCGGACGCCTGGAGCAGCGTGCGTGTCGATAATATTCCGCGCAGGTTGTCGCCGGAAACCACGAATACGGAGCAGGGGAAATGGTCGTCATTTAATTGTCGCAGGAACATCTCGCGCGCTTCTTTTACGCTCAGTGGTTCCGGCAGCGAAATAAACGTTTTCGACATATAGCTTGCAATAATATCGCCCGTTACAGGGACGGTTGGGTAGTGCGGCGCAGTGGCATGAATGTAAAACATTAAAATGTTCCCTATAGAAATTCTATATAGGGCGAACAAAACAGGAAAAGCTGAGAAAAATCCCTACGTCCCGGTTTTAGCACTGAACAACGTATCTGTACGGCCTTGAGCCGTCAGAAGTTATCTTGGCAACACCTTGATTCGATGGATGCCTGTATTTCCCTGTGATGGTCTCTCTCGATACCACCAGGGCGATAACTTATGTTTATTCAGGAGCCTCGCCATAACAAGATTATTAATTACGATGCTGGGTGAATTTATATTTCCCGCGTGCTGTCAGACACTACGATAAATTCAACGAGCGTAATATAGCGCGTTATTACGCATTGTGGCGGTGAAAGATAAAGTGGTTGAGAATAGGTTTAATATTTTATTTGTGGCATAAAAAACCCGGCGTCGCGATGCTCGGCCGGGTTACAGGGTTCGAAAAGGCTATCGGCGTGAACGCACCACCTGATAACGACGGGTCAGATATTCCACCGGCGCGCTCCAGACGTGCACCAGGCGGGTGAACGGGAACAGCAGGAAGATGGTCATGCCGAGTACCAGATGCACGCGGTAGACCCAGGCTACGCCGTCCAGGTGCGCGGAGGCGCCGCCGTGGAAGGTGACCACCGCCTGCGCCCAGTCGACTAGTTTCAGCATTTCGCTGCCGTCCGGATGCTGCGCGGAGAACGGAATGGTGGTCAGGCCGAGGCAGCACTGGATTAGCAGAATGCTGAGGATCAGAATATCCGCGGTCGACGAGGTGGCGCGAATACGTGGGTTAAACAGACGGCGAATCAGCAAGCCAGCGCCGCCGACCAACGTCATCACCCCACAGGCACCGCCGAGAATCATCGCCATCAGCTGTTTTTGCGACAGCGGCAGCCAGGATTCATACACCCAGTGCGGGGTCAGCATGCCGAAGAAGTGGCCGAAGAAGATGCCGAGGATGCCGACATGGAACAGGTTTGACCAAATCACCATTCCGCGTTTGTCGAGCATCTGGCTGGAGGAGGCGCGCCAGGTGTACTGACCATAGTCGTAGCGCAGCCAACTGCCCAGCAGGAACACCGTGCCGCAGAGGTAAGGGTAGATGTCGTAAAAAAAGACGTTAAGGTACTGTATCATTTCGGGCCTCCCATACGGACGTCCACATACTGTGGCGCCACGTCCTGGCTAAAGCGTCGTTGATAGCTCTGCAGCGGAGAACTGTCGCAGGCGGTGGCGTTATCTTCGATAAACTTCACCTGTTCCTCTTCCCAGACCGCATCCAGCGCCTGGCGGGTATCGTCTCGCGCTTCGCCCGCCACCTGTTTTGTGACACTGTCACTTGATAGTGAGGTATTGGCCAGCGTCAGCAGGGTATCGAACAGCTGATACCACGGCGCCTGACGCTGTTTCAGCCGACCGCCAATCAGCGCCAGAATCGGCGCCACGTTTTGCAAGCCTTCCTGTGCCTGAGCCTGCGGCAGAATGCTGAGGTACTCCAGATAGAGCGGCAAATAGTCAGGCAGTTCGCGGCAGTTGAGCTGTAGACCCACCTGTTCATACTGCGCCATCAGCTCAACCATCGCCTGGCCGCGGTCGCGCGATTCGGCATGAACATGCTCGAACAGCAGTAACGACGTTGCTCGCCCACGCTCAAAAATCTCACACCACTCGGCCTGCTTATCGAGCAGCGAGACCGCCAGATGCTGCTCCAGGAACGGCCGCAGCGCCGGGGCATCGCTGTCAATCAGGGCAAAAAGCTCGTCCTTGTTGTCCCAACTGAGTTCATCGGGGTACTCCAGCAGCAGCCCGCTGATTTTCAGGATCCGCATTAGTCTTTCTCCCCGATGTTAATGGCGTCGATACGGTGGCTGTTAAACAGGTTGAACTTGGTGTCTGACCCGTGGCAGCCGTCGCCGAAGGTGAAGCCACAGCCGTTGCGTTCCGGGAAGGCGTCTTCCGCCATTTCACGGTGGCTGGTGGGGATCACGAAGCGATCTTCGTAGTTGGCGATCGCCAGGTAGCGATACATCTCTTCGACCTGTTCCACGCTGAGGCCCACTTCCTCAATGGCGCGGGTGTCGGTCACGCCTTCTACGGTCTGCGAACGCTTATAGTGGCGCATCGCCATCATACGTTTCAGGGCGCGCAGTACCGGGCCGGTATCGCCGGCGCTGAGCATATTCGCCAGGTATTGCACCGGAATGCGCAGGCTTTCCACCGCGGGCAGGATGCTATCGGTTTTCGGCAGGCCGCCCGCGTCGGCGACCGACTGAATCGGTGACAACGGCGGGACGTACCAGACCATCGGCAGCGTGCGATACTCCGGATGCAGCGGCAGCGCCAGCTTCCAGTCCATCGCCATTTTGTAGACCGGCGAACGCTGGGCGGCATCAATCGTGTTCTGAGTGATTCCCTGTTTCAGGGCTTCCTCAATGACGGCCGGGTCATTTGGGTCGAGGAACACGTCGCACTGGCGCTCGTAAAGATCGGTCTCTTTCTCGGTGCTGGCCGCTTCTTCAATGCGGTCTGCGTCGTACAACAGCACGCCGAGGTAGCGGATACGGCCGACACAGGTTTCCGAGCACACGGTCGGCTGGCCGGACTCAATACGCGGATAGCAGAAGATGCATTTTTCTGATTTACCGCTTTTCCAGTTGAAGTAGATTTTTTTGTACGGGCAACCGCTGATGCACATGCGCCAGCCGCGGCACTTGTCCTGGTCAATCAGGACAATGCCGTCTTCTTCACGCTTGTAGATAGCGCCGCTCGGGCAGGTGGCGACACAGCTTGGGTTGAGGCAGTGTTCGCACAGGCGCGGCAGGTACATCATGAAGGTATTTTCGAACTGGCCGTACATCTCCTTTTGCATTTCCTGGAAGTTGTGGTCGTGGGCGCGTTTTTCGAATTCGCCGCCGAGCAGTTCCTCCCAGTTCGGCCCCCATTCAATCTTGTTCATCCGCTGGCCGCTGATCAGCGATCGTGGGCGGGCGGTCGGCAGGTTTTTGCCTTCCGGCGCGTTATGCAGATGCTGATAATCGTAGGTGAACGGCTCATAGTAGTCGTCGATGCCCGGGATCAGCGGGTTAGCGAAGATTTTTGCCAGCACGCCGACGCGTCCGCCCATGCGCGGCGTCAGTTTACCGCTGATGCCGCGTACCCAGCCGCCTTGCCATTTTTCCTGGTTTTCCCAGTCCTTAGGGAAACCGATGCCAGGCTTAGTTTCGACGTTGTTGAACCACGCGTATTCCATGCCTTCGCGACTGCTCCAGACGTTTTTACAGGTTACCGAGCAGGTGTGGCAGCCAATGCATTTATCGAGGTTTAATACCATCCCAACCTGTGAGCGAATCTTCATTTTGCCGCCTCCTGTACCTGATCATTGCCTTCATCATCCAGCCAATTAATGTTTTTCATTTTGCGAATCATAATGAACTCATCACGGTTCGAACCGACCGTTCCGTAGTAGTTAAAGCCCCAGGCCAGTTGTGCATAGCCGCCGATCATATGGGTGGGTTTCGGGCAAATACGGGTTACCGAGTTGTGGATCCCGCCGCGCCGCCCGGTCACTTCCGAGCCAGGAATATTCATCAGGCGCTCCTGGGCGTGGTACATCATGGTCATGCCCGGCGGCACGCGCTGGCTGACCACCGCACGGGCGGTGAGCGCACCGTTGGCATTAAACGCCTCAATCCAGTCGTTATCGGCAATGCCCAGCTCTTTGGCGTCGGTTTCACTCAGCCAGACGATTGGCCCGCCGCGCGAGAGCGTCAGCATCAGCAGGTTTTCGCTGTAGGTGGAGTGGATGCCCCATTTCTGGTGTGGCGTCAGGAAGTTGAGTGCTTTTTCCGGGAACCCATTCGGCGGAATAGCGTTCATCTGGCTCACGCTGCGGGTGTCAATCGGCGGTCGATAGGCCACCAGACTTTCACCGAAGTCGCGCATCCACGGGTGATCCTGATACAGCGACTGACGCCCGGAGACGGTGCGCCACGGGATCAGTTCGTGAACGTTGGTATAGCCCGCATTGTAAGAGACGTGCTCGTCTTCCAGACCAGACCAGGTGGGGCTGGAGATAATCTTGCGCGGTTGCGCCTGAATATCGCGGAAGCGGATTTTTTCGTCCTCTTTGTTGGTTGCCAGGTGGGTGTGGTCGCGGCCGGTAAATTCACTCAGCGCCTGCCAGGCCTTCACCGCAACCTGCCCGTTGGTTTCCGGGGCGAGGGCGAGGATCACTTCTGAAGCGTCAATTGCCGTCTCGATACAGGGGCGACCTTTCGCCGGGCCCTGCTGCTTGACGTAGTTGAGCTTGCCGAGGAAATCGACCTCGGTTTGCGTTTTCCAGCCGATGCCTTTGCCGCCGTTACCTAGCTTGTCCATCAACGGGCCGAGCGAGGTAAAGCGTTCGTAGGTGGCCGGATAATCGCGCTCCACGGCGATAATATTTGGCGCGGTCTTACCCGGAATGAGATCGCATTCGCCTTTGCGCCAGTCCTGAATCGCGAACGGCTGCGCCAGTTCGGCGGGGGAGTCGTGTTGTAGGGGTTGCAGTACGACGTCGGTTTCCGTACCCAGATGTCCCTGGCAGATTTCGGAGAACGATTTGGCGATGCCTTTGTAGATTTCCCAGTCGCTTTTCGATTCCCATGCCGGATCGACGGCGGCAGACAGCGGGTGGATAAACGGGTGCATATCCGAGGTGTTCATATCGTCTTTTTCGTACCAGGTGGCGGTTGGCAGGACGATATCGGAGAACAAACAGGTGCTGGACATGCGGAAATCGAGGGTCACCAGCAGATCGAGCTTGCCTTCAATCGCGGCGGTCTGCCATTCCACTTCTTCCGGTTTCACGTCTTCTGCGGAGCCAAATTCCTCACTCTGAATACCGCTATCTGCCCCCAGCAGGTACTTCAGCATATATTCATGACCTTTACCGGAGGAGCCCAGCAGGTTTGAGCGCCAGATAAACATATTGCGCGGGTGGTTCTTCCCGCTGTCCGGCTGCTCGCAGGCCATGCGGATCTCTCCGGACTTCAGTCCTTGTACGGTATAGTCCTGCGGCGTCATCCCGGCCGCGTCGGCTTTCGCTTTCAGTGACAGCGGATTGAGATTGAGCTGCGGGGCGGAGGGCAGCCAGCCCATGCGCTCGGCGCGCACGTTAAAGTCGATCAGGTGACCGCTATATTTCGTCGGGTCGGCCAGCGGTGAGAGCAGCTCCTTCGCGGTCAGCTTCTCGTAGCGCCACTGGCTGGCGTGATTGTAGAAATAAGAGGTGCTGTTCATCTGGCGCGGTGGACGGTTCCAGTCCAGCGCGAAGGCCAGCGGCAGCCAGCCGGTTTGCGGCCGCAGTTTCTCCTGGCCGACGTAGTGCGCCCAGCCGCCGCCGCTTTTGCCAATACAGCCACAGAACACCAGCATGTTGATCATGCCGCGGTAGTTCATGTCCATGTGGTACCAATGGTTCACCCCGGCACCGAGAATAATCATCGAACGGCCATGCGTTTTATGCGCCGTATCGGCGAATTCGAGGGCGATTTTTTCGATGTTCTGCCGCGACACGCCGGTGATCTGTTCGGCCCAGGCAGGGGTATAGGCTTTCAGTTCGTCAAAGCTTTTGGCCGCCAGATTGTCGTCCAGGCCGCGATCGAGCCCGTAGTTGGCCAGCGTCAGGTCATAAACACTGACCACCAGGCGACGGCTGCCGTCGGCGAGGGTGAGCTCTTTTGCTGGCAGTTTGCGCACCAGGATGGGATCCTGTTTCACGCTGCGGAAGTGCGGGTTTTCGTTGCCGCCAAAGTAGGGGAAGGCCACGCCCGCCACCGTGTCGCGACTATCGAGCAGAGAAAGCGTCAGCTCGGTCTCTTTACCTGATGCCTGTGATTCGAGGTTCCATTTCCCTTTTTCACCCCAGCGGAAGCCGATGGACCCGTTTGGTACCACCAGTTCGCCATCGCTGTTGTAGGCAACGGTTTTCCACTCCGGGTTATTGCTTTCGCCAAGGCCATCGACCAGGTCGGCGGCGCGCAGCATTCGGCCCGCGACGTATGAACCATCTTCCCGGCTATCGAGCATCACCAGCATCGGCATGTCGGTATAGCGACGGCAGTAGTTGATAAAATAATCGCTCGGATTATCCAGGTGGAATGCTTTGAGGATCACGTGCCCCATCGCCATCGCCAGCGCGCTGTCGGTACCCTGTTTCGGCGCCAGCCACTGATCGCTGAGTTTGGCCACTTCCGAGAAGTCGGGGGTAATGGCGATGGTTTTGGTTCCCTTGTAGCGTACTTCGGTGAAGAAGTGGGCGTCCGGGGTGCGAGTTTGTGGGACGTTAGAGCCCCAGGCGATGATATAGCTGGAGTTGTACCAGTCGGCGGATTCCGGTACGTCGGTTTGCTCGCCCCAGGTCATCGGCGAAGCCGGAGGCAGGTCGCAGTACCAGTCGTAGAAGCTCAGGCAGGTTCCGCCGATCAGCGACAGGTAGCGAGTCCCCGCGGCGTAAGAGACCATCGACATCGCCGGAATGGGCGAGAAGCCCGCCACGCGGTCGGGGCCGTAGTTTTTGATAGTCCAGACGTTAGCGGCGGCGATCAGCTGGTTCAGCTCTTTCCATGATGAACGGACGAATCCGCCTTTTCCGCGCGCCTCTTTGTAGCGACGGGTTTTCTCCGGGCTTTGCATGATGCTGTCCCAGGCCAGCACCGGATCGGTTTGCTGCGCCAGCGCCTCGCGCCACAGTTCAATCAACTTCTTGCGCGCCAGCGGATATTTCAGGCGGTTAGCGCTGTAGAGATACCAGGAGTAGCTTGCGCCGCGTGGGCAGCCGCGGGGCTCATGGTTGGGCATGTCGGGGCGGGTTCGTGGGTAGTCGGTTTGCTGGGTTTCCCAGGTCACCAGGCCATTTTTGACATAAATCTTCCAACTGCATGAGCCTGTACAGTTCACACCGTGCGTCGAGCGGACGATTTTGTCGAACTGCCAGCGCTGACGGTAGCTATCCTCCCAATCACGGTTATTGTCATAGACCTGTCCGTGACCATTGGCAAAGGTCTCGCCTTTCTGCTTAAAGTAGCGAAAGCGATCCAGTAGTTTGCTCATGACATTTTCTCCTGACGGGGGATTGCGCCCCCGTGGTTACACTGCTCACATTTTTATGTTTATTTGGACGTCGGTTTGCGGCGGCCATAGACCAACCAGGTCACCAGTACGCAGACGACGTAAAAGACAAAGAACACTTTCATGGCGCCAACCGGCGAACCGGTCATGGCGAGCGAGGTGCCGAACGCTTTCGGAATGAAAAAGCCGCCGATCGCGCCAATGGCGGAGATAAACCCCAGGGCGGCGGCGGTGTCGGTCACCGCTTCATGTTGGGCCTGCTCGTCGGTGCCGCCGCGCTTTTTCACGCTGTCGATGGTGATTTGACGGAAGATGACGGCGATCATCTGGAAAGTTGAACCGCTGCCCAGACCGGCGGTGAGGAACAGCCCCATAAACACCACGTAGAAGGCCAGGAAGCTGCCGGAACCGCTGCCCGGTAAGGTCAGGAACAGCAGGCCGGAGAACAGCGCCATCAGAATGAAGTTCACTAGCGTGACCTTGACGCCGCCGAGTCGGTCGGAGATCACCCCGCCAAACGAACGCGCCAGCGCGCCGATAAACGGCCCGAAGAAGGCGAGTTTGAGGATGTTAACGTCGGGGAACTGGGTTTTTGCCAGCATGGCAAACCCTGCCGAGAAACCGATAAACGAGCCGAAGGTGGCGAGATAAAGCAGGCTCAGCAACCACATATGTGGACGTTTGAGTACCGGCAGCTGTTCGCGCACCGAGGCTTTGGAACTGGCAATATCGTTCATACCAAACCAGGCGGCGAGCGTGGCAATCACGAGGAGCGGCACCCAGATTAACGCGGCGTTGCTAAGCGCCAGCGTCGAACCGTCTTCCTGCGTGACGCCGTGAATGCCGATAAACGCGAACATGGGCAGAAAAATGACCGCCGGGGCAACCATCTGCATCACGCTAACGCCAAGGTTGCCAAGACCACCGTTGACCCCCAGCGCGCTGCCCTGTTTGGCTTTAGGGAAGAAGAAACTGATGTTACCCATGCTCGAGGCAAAGTTAGCGCCTGCAAAACCGCACAACAGAGCGATGATGATAAATACCCAGAATGGAGTAGCGGTGTCCTGAATGGCGATACCTAACCAAATACACGGAATAACAAGGATAACCGTGCTTAATACCGTCCAATAGCGCCCTCCAAATATAGGTACCATAAAGGAGTAGGGCACACGCAAAATAGCACCAGAGAGAGAAGGCAGTGCAGTTAATAAAAAGAGTTGGTCAGTTGTAAAATTAAAACCGACTTTATTGAGATTGACCGCCACTGCGCTAAATAACATCCAGACGCAGAACGCGAGTAATAAGCAGGCCACCGAAATCCACAGATTTCGCCTTGCGATTGATTTACCTTTATTTTCCCAGAAGGCAGGATTTTCCGGTTTCCATTCTTTTAAAAGGTAATGATTATCTTTCTCATTGCTTGGCATAATACCCTCGATAGACACGTCATAAAAAAGAAACAAAGGAAAAACAGCGAAGTAGGTAGGAAGAGGATTATTATCGTCTGGCCGTTTTATCTCTTTATCGTTGAAGAATAGATAAAAAAAGCGCGTTGTAAGAAAACGCGCTGTGAATAAAACGTTGTTAATTGTTACTAAATGTAAATTATACGGGGTGGAGTTCTAGTGTAATATAATGCTGTATATAACGAGCAAAGATTTCGTCGCTTATTTCCGTCATCCCTAGCGCATAAATTCCATCCAGTCCACACACCAGAGCAATTAATCGCCAGGCAATATTTTCCGCACTATCTATTGGTCTGAATTCATTTGCTTCTGTGCCCTGCACAATCAGTGAAACGGTTTCCTTATGCCACATATCCATCGTCAGTAGGTAGGCGCCTTTAATATCACTGTCGCTGTCCGCCAGCAGTTGCGCTTCCCGGCACAGACGCACATAGGGTTCAAGGCGGCCATCGTCGCTGCCGAGCATCGAAAACAGGCGGTCGTGCCAGTTGGCATCATCGGCCACCAGCGGCATATCGAGCATTTCACGAATCAGCCGGACAAAGGCGAGGGATTTCAGTTCGCCAATCGAGGTGAAGTGGTGGTGCACCTGGCCGCTGGAGACCCCGGCGACGCTGGCGATATGGCGAACGGTCATAGCGCTAAAGCCGCCGCTCAGCGCGACCTTCATGGCGGTTTTGAGGATCTCTTCCCGCCGTTCTTCTCGGGTTAAATAATTCATTTTTCTTCGTTTACGTAGGGTTTCGAACAGAATAACAAAAAATTGGACATGCGTTCAACAATCCGGCAGGATCTCGTTCCTGGACGCATGTCCAACAATAAATAATGATTTGAGGAACAAAAAAATGTCACGCCAATGGTTAACGCTCATGGCTATTTTGATGGTCTATATCCCGGTGGCGATTGATGCCACCGTGCTGCACGTGGCCGCGCCGACGCTGAGCGTCGCGCTGGGTACCAGCGGCAATGAGCTGCTATGGATCATTGATATCTATTCACTGGTCATGGCCGGGATGGTGCTGCCGATGGGCGCGCTCGGCGATAAGATTGGTTTTAAACGCCTGCTGCTGCTGGGTAGCGGGATCTTTGGTCTGGCATCGCTTGCGGCGGCGTTTTCGCCAACCGCGCTGACGCTGATTGCCTCCCGCGCGCTGCTGGCCATTGGCGCGGCGATGATTGTCCCCGCGACGCTTGCCGGGATCCGCACCACCTTTGCGCAGGCTCGTCACCGTAATATGGCGCTAGGGCTGTGGGCGGCCGTGGGCTCTGGTGGCGCGGCGTTTGGCCCACTGGTGGGCGGGATGCTGCTTGAACACTTTTATTGGGGCTCGGTATTCCTGATCAACGTGCCGATTGTGCTGGTGGTTATTGCCATTAATGCCAGAGTGGTTCCGCGTCAGCCGGCGCGACGGGAACAGCCGCTGAATCTGCTCCAGGCGCTGGTGCTGATTGCCGCCATTCTGATGCTGGTGTTTAGTGCCAAGTCGGCGCTGAAAGGGCAGCTTGCGCTGTGGCTGGTGTCGATGGTGGCGATCGCCGGTGCCGGTATGCTGTACTGGTTTGTGCGTAAACAGCTCTCGTCTGCGCGTCCAATGGTGGACATGCGTCTCTTTACCCATCGCGTTATTTTAAGCGGGGTGATGATGGCAATGACGGCGCTGATTACCCTGGTGGGCTTTGAGCTGCTGATGGCGCAGGAGCTGCAGTTTGTACACGGTAAAACGCCATTTGAAGCCGGGCTCTTTATGCTGCCGCTGATGGTGGCGAGCGGCTTTAGCGGGCCAATTGCCGGCATACTGGTGTCGAAACTTGGGCTGCGTGAGGTGGCGACCGGCGGAATGCTGTTAAGCGCGCTGAGCTTCCTTGGCCTGTCTATGACCGATTTCAGCGCCCACCCGTGGCTGGCATGGGGGATGATGACCCTGCTGGGCTTTAGCGTTGCCAGCGCGCTGCTCGCCTCCAGTGCGGCGATTATGGCGGCGGCGCCTAAAGAGAAAGCGTCAGCGGCAGGCGCCATCGAAACGATGGCCTACGAGCTGGGAGCGGGGCTGGGCATTGCGCTGTTTGGTCTGATCCTGACCCGCAGCTATACCTCGTCAATCGTGCTGCCTGCGGGGATCGACGGTATGGCCGCGGAGCAGGCAGCTTCCTCAATCAGCGAAGCGATCAAGCTGGCGCAGTCGATGCCCGCCATTCCGGCGCAAAGCCTGATGGAGGCGGCAAAAATAGCGTTTATCAATTCGCATAGCATCGTGCTGGCGACCGCAGGCGTACTGCTTCTGCTGCTGGCTGGCGGGATCTGGCGTAGCCTGGCTAAGATTCCGGACCCGGTTTAATTCCCGGGTAGACCCTTGTGGCTTTTTATCCGACAATGTACATTGTTGAACAGTTAGACTACAATTGTGATTAAATGTACAGGCCAGTTTTTTGGCGTGTCGCGAAATGAAGCATGGGAGGACATATGGCTACAGTACAAGAAAGCCATGTAAACGGTAATGTTGATACCAGCAAGGCACTGCCGGTTGTGTTCCGCATCCTGGAAAAATGGCAGTGCAACACAGATGAACAGCTTCGGCTTCTGGGTATTAGTTCACGTTCAACATTGAACAAATACAAAGAGTCGAAGGGCGGCATTCGTTTAAGTCTGGATATTCAGGAACGGATGAGCTACATCCTGAATATCCATAAATGCTTGCGTTTGCTGTTCACCGCTGATGACAGCATCTATGGCTGGGTGCGCAAACCAAATTCCCATCCTTTCTTTGCGGGACGTTCAGCGATGGATGTGATGAACGGTGGACGTGTTGCCGATCTCTACGAGGTCGCGACCCGACTTCAGTCCTGGCGAGGGGGCATGGCTTGAGCACTGAAACGCCACCACTCATTGATGTAACAGGGGCAGCGGCGTACCGGATCATTCCCAGCCGCTATCCCACCATTGATTTGTTCGAGGATGTCGCCAGCAGCGATGAGCTTGAAGCGGTGTGGGCCGTTGAAGCGCTCACCAATGAACGTTTGCTGGAGCAGGCCGGTGAGCTGATGCGGGTGCCGAAAGCAGACTGGCTGGTTGGGCTTAACGGCAGCAGTTACGTGATGGCAGCCTTCACCCATATTAATCCGGAAGGGGCGCGGTTTAGCACCGGCGATTTTGGCGGCTATTACTGCGCGCCTCAGCTCGACACCGCCATTAAAGAAACGGTCTACCATCAGGAACGTATCTTTGGTTATACCAACGAGCCGGCGCAAAAAGTACAAATGCGGGTGCTGTTTACCGAATTTAATGCGACCTTAGCGGATATCACCCACGAGCCGTTTATCTCATCGCCGCTTTATCACGCGACGGATTATAGTCAGTCGAAAGTCTTTGCGCAGGGCCAAAAAATGCAGGGCAGGGATGGTATTCATTATTGTTCGGTGCGCCATATTGGGCACACTTGCTACGTGCTGTATCGGCCCTGTCTGGTCACGAAGGTGACGCAGGCAGAGCACCTGGAGTACCACTGGAATGGCCGTTCAATTACCAATATCCTGAGTATTAAGCTCTACGGAGACTAGCCCGGTTATCGCCGGGTGGCCTGCCAGCAGAGCAGTGAGCCCACGCAGACCATCGCCGCGCCTTGCCAGAACGACCAGGAGAGCGCGGCGCTAAGCAACACCGCCGCCAGCGCAGAAGAGAGCACTGGCGTAAAGTAAGAGGCGACGGCCAGCAGGCTGACGTTACCGTGCAGTATCCCTACGTTCCAAGCGGCATAGGCTAATCCTAACGCCAGCGCGCACATCACAAGCTTAACGATCACCGGCCAGCTGAAGATCATCGGCGGTTGATCGCTTAGCAAGAATTTCACCCACAGGCTTAAGGCCGTCAGCAAAACAAACAGGGTAATACCATTTTTGCCTTTGGCATATTTGGCGGTGACGGTGCAGTAGGCTGCCCAGATAAACGCGCCGACGAAGGCCAGAATATAGCTGAGTGGACTTGAGATGACGTTGCGGGTTATTTCATTGATATCCAGCCCTTGTTCGCCGCCTAATACCCAGGTGACGCCGAACAGGGAGAGCAATAATCCCGGGATGACCAACCAGCTGCTTTTTTGACCGTTGAACAGAATAGCAAACAGAATCGTCAGGCTTGGCCAGAGATAATTGACCATGCCAACTTCAATTGCCTGTTGACGCGTGCCGGCGTAGCCAAGTGAGAGCGCCAGACAGATTTCATAACAGACAAACAGCACGCTGCCGGCAAGCAAATAACGCGGTGGGAACTGGCGTAACTGCGGGAAACCGACGGTGAAAATGAGTAGCAGGCCGCTAAGGGAATAGATCATCGCCGCACCGCCCACCGGGCCAAGCCCTTCGCTGACGCCGCGAATTAACCCCACCATAGTGCTCCATAATACAATGGCGGTGAGGCCGATGAGCGTCGCTCTTTTTTTATCCATCTCTGACCCGATGATTTTACAAACGAAGTCTGCGTTTATAGCATTTTTTTTCGGCTAACTGGGATATTTTTCCATAACGATTAACCCTAAAGGATTAATAAAATTGGTTGCCCTTGACTATTAAGGGGGGATCGGTTTTCGACATTGATTTGACGCAAATAAATCAAGAGTATTGCTGTTAGTTTTTCCGGCGAAGTACATCCATACAATGAGGAAAACAATGGACGTCAGCCGCAGAAAGTTTTTTAAAATCTGCGCGGGCGGTATGGCCGGGACGACGGCAGCGGCATTAGGATTTGCTCCTAAAATGGCGCTGGCTCAGGCGCGTAATTTCAAATTGCTGCGCGCCAAAGAAGTTCGTAATACCTGCACATACTGCTCCGTGGGTTGTGGGCTTTTAATGTATAGCCTGGGCGATGGGGCTAAAAATACCCGGGAATCAATTTATCACATTGAAGGTGACCCGGATCATCCGGTGAGCCGTGGCGCGCTGTGCCCGAAAGGCGCAGGGCTGCTGGACTATGTGCACAGTGAAAACCGCCTGCGCTATCCGCAATACCGTGCGCCTGGCTCGGATAAATGGCAGCGTATTTCGTGGAATGAAGCCTTCGATCGCATCGCAAAACTGATGAAGGCCGACCGCGACGCCAACTTTATTGAGAAGAACGAGCAGGGCGTGACGGTCAACCGCTGGCTGTCCACGGGGATGCTGTGCGCTTCGGCGGCCAGTAATGAAACCGGTATGCTGACGCAAAAATTTGTGCGCTCGCTCGGCATGCTGGCGGTAGATAACCAGGCGCGCGTCTGACACGGACCAACGGTAGCAAGTCTTGCTCCAACATTTGGTCGCGGTGCGATGACCAACCACTGGGTTGATATCAAAAACGCTAACGTCGTGGTGGTGATGGGCGGTAACGCCGCAGAGGCCCATCCGGTGGGATTCCGCTGGGCGATGGAAGCCAAAAACAATAACGATGCGACGCTAATCGTCGTCGACCCGCGCTTTACGCGTACCGCGTCGGTGGCCGATATCTACGCGCCGATTCGTTCCGGCACCGACATTACCTTCCTGTCGGGGGTGCTGCTGTACCTGATCGAAAATAACAAGATCAACGCCGAATATGTGAAGCACTATACCAACGCCAGCCTGCTGATGCGGGAAGACTTTACTTTCGAAGACGGTCTGTTCAGCGGTTACGATGCCGAAAAACGCCAGTACGATAAATCCTCGTGGAACTACCAGTTTGATGAGAACGGCTACGCCAAACGCGATGAAACGCTGACCCACCCGCGCTGCGTGTGGAACCTGCTGAAAACGCACGTTTCCCGCTATACGCCGGATGTAGTGGAAAATATCTGCGGTACGCCGAAAGCGGACTTCCTGAAAGTGTGTGAAGTACTGGCCTCGACCAGCGCGGCAGACCGTACCACCACCTTCCTGTATGCGCTGGGCTGGACTCAGCACACCGTTGGCGCCCAGAACATCCGCACCATGGCGATGATCCAGCTGCTGCTTGGCAATATGGGGATGGCGGGCGGCGGCGTGAACGCGCTGCGCGGTCACTCCAACATTCAGGGCTTAACCGATTTGGGTCTGCTGTCGACCAGCCTGCCAGGCTATCTGACGCTGCCGTCGGAAAAACAGACCGATCTGCAAAGCTATCTGTCCGCCAATACGCCGAAAGCGACACTGGCGGATCAGGTTAACTACTGGGGCAACTATCCGAAGTTCTACGTCAGCCTGATGAAAGCCTTCTACGGCGACGCGGCGACAAAAGAGAACGATTGGGGATTCGACTGGCTACCAAAATGGGACCAGGCCTACGACGTTATCAAATATTTCAACATGATGGATAACGGCAAGGTCACCGGTTACATCTGTCAGGGCTTTAACCCGGTGGCGTCATTCCCGGATAAAAACAAAGTGGTGCGCAGCTTAAGCAAGCTGAAGTACATGGTGGTTATCGATCCGTTAGTGACTGAAACCTCCACCTTCTGGCAGAACCACGGTGAATCGAACGATGTTGACCCATCGACGATCCAGACGGAAGTGTTCCGCCTGCCGTCCACCTGTTTCGCTGAAGAAGACGGTTCTATCGCCAACTCCGGCCGCTGGCTGCAGTGGCACTGGAAAGGCCAGGAAGCACCGGGTGAAGCCCGTAACGATGGCGAGATTCTGGCCGGTATTTACCATCGTCTGCGCGAGATGTATCGCAACGAAGGCGGTAAAGGCGTTGAGCCGCTGCTGAAGATGGGCTGGCACTACAAACAGCCGGACCATCCGGAATCAGAAGAAGTGGCGAAAGAGAACAACGGCTATGCGCTGGCGGATCTCTATGATGCCAACGGCACGCTGGTGGCGAAAAAAGGCCAACTGCTCAATAGCTTTGCGCTGCTGCGCGATGACGGTACGACGTCGTCCTCCTGCTGGATTTATACCGGTAGCTGGACCGAGCAGGGCAACCAGATGGCCAACCGCGATAACGCCGATCCGTCAGGTCTTGGCAATACGCTGGGCTGGGCGTGGGCGTGGCCGCTGAACCGTCGCGTACTGTATAACCGTGCCTCGGCGGATGTTAACGGCAAACCGTGGGATCCGAAACGCATGCTGATCCAGTGGAATGGCACGAAATGGGCCGGTAACGATATTCCGGACTTCAATACCGCGCCGCCGGGAAGCAAAACCAATCCGTTTATCATGCAGCCTGAAGGTCTGGGCCGTTTGTTTGCGCTCGATAAGCTGGCAGAAGGGCCGTTCCCGGAGCACTACGAGCCGATGGAAACGCCGCTGGGTACCAACCCGCTGCATCCGAACGTGATCTCAAGCCCGGTGGTTCGTTTGTACGAAGAAGATGCCGTGCGTCTCGGCAAGAAGGACAAGTTCCCGTTCGTGGGGACCACCTATCGTCTGACCGAGCATTTCCATACCTGGACCAAGCATGCGCGCCTGAACGCTATTGCCCAACCGGAGCAGTTTGTGGAAATCAGCGAAGGGCTGGCGAAAGCCAAGGGGATTGCCAACGGCGATCGTGTGACCGTCAGCAGCCAGCGTGGTTTTATTCGCGCCGTCGCGGTGGTCACTCGCCGTCTGCAAACGCTGAACGTGAACGGCCAGCAGGTGGAAACCATTGGTATCCCGTTGCACTGGGGTTATGAAGGCGTGGCGCGTAAAGGCTACATCGCCAACACCCTGACGCCGAACGTGGGCGATTCCAACTCGCAGACGCCGGAGTATAAGGCGTTTCTGGTTAACATCGAGAAAGCGTAAGGAGCGTTTAAATGGCGATGGAAACACAAGACATTATTAAACGCTCTGCGACCAACCCGATCACTCCTGCGCCTCGTGCGCGGGATTATAAGGCAGAAGTTGCCAAGCTGATTGATGTCTCTTCCTGTGTGGGCTGCAAAGCCTGCCAGGTGGCCTGCTCCGAGTGGAACGATATTCGCGACGAGGTAGGGCATTGCGTGGGGGTTTACGATAATCCGGCGGATCTGAGCGCCAAGTCCTGGACGGTGATGCGTTTTAGCGAAACCGAGCAGAACGGCAAGCTGGAATGGCTGATTCGTAAAGATGGCTGTATGCACTGCGAGGATCCGGGCTGCCTGAAGGCGTGTCCGTCCGCCGGGGCGATTATTCAGTACGCCAACGGCATCGTCGACTTCCAGCAGGACAACTGTATCGGTTGCGGTTACTGCATTGCCGGGTGTCCGTTCAATATTCCGCGCCTCAATAAAGAGGATAACCGCGTGTATAAATGCACCCTGTGTGTGGATCGCGTCAGCGTCGGCATGGAGCCTGCCTGCGTGAAAACCTGTCCCACCGGCGCTATTCATTTCGGTACCAAGAAAGAGATGCTGGATGTGGCGCAGGAACGCGTGGATAAGCTGAAGAAACGTGGCTATGCGAATGCCGGCATCTATAACCCGGAGGGTGTGGGTGGAACGCACGTGATGTATGTACTGCATCATGCGGATCAGCCCGAGCTCTATCATAAGCTGCCGAAGGAACCTGCCATTGATACCAGCATTAATCTGTGGAAAGGGGCGCTTAAACCGTTATCCGCCGCAGGTTTTATTGCCACTTTTGCCGGGCTTATCTATCACTACATTGGTATTGGCCCGAATAAGGAAGTGGACGATGACGAAGAGGAGGATGGCCATGAGTAAGTCGAAAATGATTGTGCGCACGAAGTTTGTCGATCGCGCCTGTCACTGGACGGTGGTTATCTGTTTCTTCCTAGTGGCGGTCTCGGGGATTTCCTTCTTCTTCCCGACGCTGCAATGGCTGACCGAAACCTTCGGTACTCCGCAGATGGGGCGCATTCTGCATCCGTTCTTCGGCGTGCTGATTTTCGTGGTGCTGATGTTTATGTTCGTGCGCTTTGTGCACCATAACATCCCGGATAAGCAGGATATTCCGTGGGTGTTAGGCATTGTCGAAGTGCTGAAAGGCAATGAACATAAGGTCGCGAAGGTTGGCAAATATAACGCCGGGCAGAAGATGATGTTCTGGAGCATCATGAGCATGATTTTTGTGCTGCTGGTGACCGGGGTCATTATCTGGCGTCCGTACTTCGCGCCGTATTTCCCGATTCAGGTTGTGCGCTACGCGCTGCTGATTCACGCGACGTCGGCCATCATTCTGATCCACGCGATCCTTATCCATATGTATATGGCCTTCTGGGTCAAAGGATCCATTAAGGGGATGATTGAAGGTAAAGTGAGCCGTCGCTGGGCGCAGAAGCACCATCCACGCTGGTATCGCGAAGTCGAACGCGAAGAGGCGAAAAGAGAGAGTCAGGAAGGGCTGAAGTAACAACGCGTCATCGAAGCGATAACGAGCGGTCTGATGTTTCCGAATGGGCGTGTCAGGCCGCTTTTTATATATACGTTTTCAGGTATTAGTGACTAAGGCATCCAGAGCGGCGATCACACCCGGGCGGGCGCTGCGTAAATTACAGACAAATAATCGGTTGTTGAGCTTTGCTTTATCGATGCTGGTCATTGCAGGGGCGTTAATGGCGAGGGTCTGGAAATCGATATTAACCAGCGGCGTTACCTGATGATAGTAGGTTTTTAATAATGGGTGTCCGCTTAATGGGAGAACCAGACGTGTTGCAAGATCCGCGTAGTAATCGTGTTGAATCACCATAATATAGGGATGCTGCAAACGGCTCCGTTCCGATGCATTTCGATAAACATCAAATTGCATTGTCATTAGAGCACCTCATAAAATGGGTCATCGGATAACAGGCCCGCTTCTTGCGTGAACTCATTCATTTTGCGAATAAATTCTCGATCTTCCGCGCGTATTCTACAACCCGTTGCCTGTTGTGCTATGGTATCAGTTGAAACCCTCTTGCTCTGGTCTGCAATACACTCTTTTACGATGTTCTTAGATTTCATCATACACTCCCTCCCTGTAATGAATGTCCGTGATTATCTCGCTAAGTGGTTAAAACGCAATTCCTCATAATTTATCTTTGCGAGGCGGTATCCAGAAAAACACAGGTGTTGCATCATTCGACATTCCCACTGTTATGAATATGCGTGATTCGCGCTGTTTTTATGGATAAACCTGCCGTCACGCGTTTTTGTCTGGTTTGCATTCTACGAATGGTCGATAATGCCGACCCGCAAACTCAACATAAACAAGTGATTAGAGGGATGAAAAAAACAATCTTCGCGCTGGCGCTGGGCACGTTTGGCCTGGGAATGGCCGAATTTGGCATTATGGGCGTACTGCCCGAGCTGGCGCACGACGTGGGGATCTCAATCCCGGTCGCGGGGAATATGATCTCGTGGTACGCCTTTGGGGTGGTCATTGGCGCGCCGATCATCGCGTTGTTCTCTACGCGCTTTTCCCTCAAGTCCATCATGTTGCTGCTGGCCGCGCTCTGTATTGCTGGCAATGTCATTTTTACCTTCTCCTCCAGCTATGTGATGCTGGCATTCGGGCGACTGGTGTCAGGTTTTCCGCACGGGGCTTTCTTTGGCGTAGGGGCCATTATTCTGTCGAAAATTGCGCCACCCGGAAGGGTGACCGCGGCGGTGGCGGGGATGATTGCCGGGATGACGGTGGCGAATCTGGTTGGCGTGCCGGCAGGGACATGGCTGGGACATCAATTCAGCTGGCGCTATACCTTTCTGGCCATTGCTCTGTTTGACGTGGCGGTGCTGCTGGCGATCATCGCCTGGGTGCCCACGCTATTTGATAAGTCAGATGCGCGTTTACGCGAGCAGTTTCATTTTCTCAAAAGCCCTGCGCCGTGGCTTATTTTCGCGGCCACAATGTTTGGCAACGCCGGGGTATTTGCGTGGTTCAGCTATATCAAGCCGTTTATGATGAACGTCTCCGGGTTTTCCGAGGGGGCGATGATGTTCATCATGATGCTGGTGGGCCTCGGTATGGTGCTGGGCAACATTCTGAGCGGCAAGCTTTCCGGGCGCTACAGCCCGCTGCGCATTGCCGCCACCACCGATTTCGTTATCGTGGTGGCGCTGCTGATGATCTTCGCGCTGGGCGGCATTAAGGTTGCGTCACTGACGCTGGCTTTTATCTGCTGTGCCGGGCTGTTTGCGCTTTCCGCACCGCTGCAAATATTGCTGCTGCAAAATGCGAAGGGCGGAGAAATGTTGGGAGCGGCTGGTGGGCAAATTGCTTTTAATCTGGGGAGCGCGATTGGCGCGTTTTTCGGTGGGCTGATGATTACCGTGAATTTCGGCTGGAACAGCGTCGCATTACCGGCGGCGGCACTGTCATTTCTCGCGATGTCGTCTTTGTTGCTTTACGCGCGTTATCAGCAGCGCAGGGCACTTGTCTGAAATAAGCCTCTCCCATCAGGGAGAGGCTGAGAACATTAATGGCGTAAATCAATCACCATACGGCCACGGATCTGGCCTTGTTCCATCTCTTTAAAGATCGCGTTAATGTCGGTTAATGGACGCAGCGCAACTTTCGGTACCACTTTTCCTTCGGCGGCGAACTGGAAGGCTTCGGTCAGATCCTGACGGGTGCCAACCAGCGAGCCAACGACTTCAATGCCGTCCAGCACCAGACGCGGGATATCGAGACTCATCGACTCCGGCGGCAGGCCGACTGCGACCACTCGGCCACCAGCGCGAACCGCGTCAACCGCTGAGTTAAATGCGGCTTTCGCCACCGCGGTGACCACGGCGGCATGCGCGCCACCGGTTTTTTCCTGTACGATTTTCGCCGCGTCTTCGCTGCGGGAGTTGATGGTCAGATCCGCACCCATTTCCGCGGCCAGCTTCAGCTGTTCATCGTTAACGTCCAGCGCGATCACTTTGGCATTAAAGACGTTCTTCGCATATTGCAGCGCCAGGTTACCCAGGCCGCCAAGACCGTAAATGGCAATCCACTGCCCAGGTTTGATGTGCGACACTTTCACCGCTTTATAGGTGGTGACTCCCGCGCAGGTGATGCTGCTCGCCGCGGCGGAGTCGAGGCCGTCCGGTACTTTTACCGAATAATCGGCGGTAACAATGCACTCTTCAGCCATGCCGCCATCGACGCTGTAACCGGCATTTTTTACCGAGCGGCAAAGGGTTTCGTTACCGCTGTTACAGTATTCACAGTGCCCGCAGCCTTCGAAGAACCATGCCACGCTCGCGCGGTCGCCCACTTTCAGCGAGGTCACACCAGGGCCAATCTCTTTAACAATACCAATCCCTTCATGGCCGAGGATCACCCCGGTCTTGTCACCGAAATCGCCGTTTTTTACGTGCAGATCGGTGTGACAGACCCCACAGCACTCCATGGAAAGCAGCGCTTCACCGTGCTGCAACGGACGCAGCTTTTTATCGGTGACGTTTACCTGATGGTCATGAGTGACAACTGCAGCCTTCATATCCTACTCCTGGTTATGTTGTATTCGAAAATAATACTCATTAATGATTAGTCATAGGGGCGTAAAACGCAAGGCATGAAGAGAGAAGAATCTGGTGGGTTTTCATATTGATAGCATTAAGGGTTAACCGTATTGTCATCAAACGGTCATCCTTTGTTCACTCGCAAACTCTACGGTGTGCTTTTTACTTTCCCTATAACAATAGAGTGAACACACAATGCATCTGGTCAAAACTATCCTTGCCGCAAGCCTGTTTCTATCCGCTGCCGCTCAGGCGCATAATATCCTCGAGTTTCCGCAGCCCGAGAATAACCCGGAAGAGTTTTATGCGGTGACCGAGATTCCGGCGGGGGGAATTATCAAATATGAAACCGACGCTAAAACCGGTTTTCTGATCGCCGATCGTTTCCAGTCGATGCCGGTGGCTTATCCGGCTAACTACGGTTCGCTGACCCAGTCGCTGGCGGGAGATGGCGACCCGCTGGATGTGGTGTTTTATACCCGCGCGCCAATGGCTCCGGGTACGCTAATTAAGTTACGCGCGATTGGCGTGCTGAAGATGATCGACGGCGGTGAGAAAGATGACAAAATCATTGCCGTTCCCGCCAGCAAAATTGACCCGACTTATGACGATATTAAGAACGTCAGCGATCTGCCAAAAGTCGAGCAGGAGCGGTTGCAGGCGTTTTTCCGCGTCTACAAACAGCTGCCGGAAGGGCGCAAAAAGGTGGAACTGGACGGTTTTAACGATGCCGCCGCCGCCAAGCAGGAGATTAAGCAAGCGTGGAATGCGTGGCTGCAGAAAAACCCGCAATAAATTGTCGCGCTAAAGCGGCTTAAAAAGGAAACCCCGGCGTCGCAATGTTCAGCCGGGGTACCGTTTAGCTTAACTGCTTATTGATTAAGGCAATCTCCTCTCGCCAACGTTGCTGCATCAGCGGCTTCTGATGTTTCGGCTTGCGCGCCAGATCCTCTGCTAACCGCTGTTCAAGCGTAATTAAGCGCTCAAGCAGGTCATCGCCTTCCGGCGTGGTTACAGGGGATGAAACCGTTGCCGCCTCCGAAGTTTCTGCGCGGGTACGCTGGCGTAACTGCTCATATACCGCGTCGGCGTCTGGCCATTCGCTCAACCCGAACTCGTCAATCAGCCAGAAGCGGTTACAGCTTTGGTTGATGAGCTGGCGGTCGTGGCTGACCAGCAGCAGGCCTCCGGGGTAGTGACAGAGCGTTTCCGCCAGCGCTTCTTTACCGTCGATGTCCAGATGGTTGGTGGGTTCATCCAGCAACAGCAGGCTATAGCGGGCAAGGGACAGGCCGACAAACAGCAGGCGCGAACGTTCGCCGCCGCTCAACGTACTGACTTTTTGCCCATGACGCGTCCAGCCGAAACCGGCTGAAATCAGCGCGCGCTTGCGGGTTTCACCCGACGGCTCGAACATTTCCAGCGCCTCCAGCAGCGTGGCGTTATCCGCTAACTGGTGTAACGTCTGGTCGTAATAGCCCGGATGCAGACGCGGATGCAACTTAAGCCCGATGTCTGGCGCTTCCTGCTGCATTTGTCGCCAAAGCAGACGCAGAAGCGAAGATTTGCCGCCGCCGTTGCGTCCCATAATGGCCACGCGGTCACCGCTTTGCAGCCGGGCGATGCCGGTGGTAAACAGTGGCGCGAGACCCGGCGCAGGGGGGACGGCAAGGTGCTCCATTTCCAGTAACCGGTCGGCCCGTACGGCATCGCCATTGAGTTCCAGTTGCCATGGCGTGCCGGCGGTCAGGTCGGTTTGCGCTGCTTTCAACCGGGCAACCTGCCTCTCCATCTGTTTGGCCTTGCGGGAGAGATCTTCGTTGTCATAGACCTGTCCCCAGGTGGCCAACCGTTTGGCGCTGGCGGTGACCCGGTCGATCTCCTTTTGTTCCGCTTTATGCCTTAACGCATCGCTCTCATCCTGTTCAGCCAGCGCTTGACGAGCGGCGGTGCAGGGGAGTGAGAACGCGTGCAGGGTATTATCACGTAATATCCAACTGGTGTTGGTCACGGCATCCAGTAGCGGATTATCATGTGAAACCAGCACAAAGCTGCCGTTCCAGTTATTCAGGAACGTTTCAAGCCAAAGCAGCGTTGGCAGATCGAGATGGTTACCCGGCTCATCCAACAGCAACAGATCGGGATTAAGAATCAACGCGCGCGCCAGCAGTAGCCGCGTATGTTGTCCGCCGCTTAAGGTGGCGGCAGCCTGTTCAAGCTCATCAGCGTGAAACCCCATTTCCATCAGCAGCCGCTCAGCCTGCCAGCGCTGGCTTTCACGCGCGGTGAAAGGCAACTGCGCCAGTACCGCCTGTATGAGCGATTGTGCCAGCAGCTCATCAGGAAGATGCTGTTCGACACGCGCCATCAGGCAATGGTTTGCGATGGACACGCTACCGGACGAAGGGGTAATGGTTCCGTCAAGTACCTGTAATAAGGTACTTTTCCCGCAACCGTTATAGCCAATCAGACCGATACGATCGCCTTTCTTCAGGGTGAAGGAGAGTGCGTTGAAAAGAGGGCCGAACGCCGTCTCAACGTGAAGAGATTGTGCAGTTAGTAATGTGCTCATTTGCTTACTCAAGTGTTACAGGCATGGGAATGCCTCGTCATACAACGCTGACGATAACTTGATAAGCCCGAGGGAAGGGTTTAAAGGTTGGTGTCTTCGCTCAAGCAGAAGTTATCGCAGCACGATACCGATAACGCTTGAGCTGGTGCGATCACCAAATGTATGTGAAACATTGAAAATTTCACAGTACAGCATAATTAGCCTCCTTTTCATGATGTCAGATGATTCGGTGAATGCAGTGTAGCGGGTGTGTAATATCTTTACCACCAAAGATATTAGTTACAACATACATATAAAGTATTTAAGATAAGACACATTTGGCATCGTGCATAACATCATTTTCAGCCAGAAGATTGAGTGAAGAACCCGGCGTCACGCTTGCTCAGCCGGGCTAATGGGACAGGTTAAATCGAGGTACGACGATAGCTGCGATATTCCGGCAGCCAGAAGTTCTCATCAATCGCTTCTTGCAGCGCGTCAGCAGAGGTATTCGTCGCGACCCCCTGTTGCTGCGCCATCTTACCCACCGCAAAGGCGATGGCACGCGAGACGATGTGAATATCCTTCAGCTCAGGAAGCACCAGTCCTTCGCCGTGATTGGCAAGTGGAGAGTGTTTCGCCAGGGTTTCGCTCGCCGACATCAGCATTTCGTCGGTGATACGCGAAGCGCCGGAAGCGATTACGCCCAGACCAATCCCCGGGAAGATATAAGAGTTATTACACTGGGCGATCGGGTACACCTTATCTTTCCAGGTCACCGGCGCGAACGGGCTGCCGGTAGCAACCAGCGCCTGACCATCAGTCCAACTGATGATATCCTGCGGCGTGGCTTCTACGCGTGACGTCGGGTTCGACAATGGCATCACAATCGGACGCGGGCAGTGTTTGTGCATTTCACGAATAATCTCTTCCGTGAACAGGCCCGTCTGACCAGATACGCCAATCAGGATATTCGGCTTCACGTTACGCACCACATCGAGCAGTGAAATCTGCTCATTGTCATGCTGCCAGTCGTGAATTTTTTCCTGTTTTTGCACCAGTTTACTCTGGAACGGCAGCAGGTTAGGCATCTGGTCGGTCAGCAGACCGAAACGGTCGACCATAAACACGCGGCTGCGAGCCTGTTCTTCGCTCAGACCTTCACGCTGCATCTGCGAAATGATCTGCTCGGCGATGCCGCAGCCCGCAGAACCGGCCCCGAGGAAGACAATTTTCTGCTCATTCAACTGGCTACCCGCCGCGCGGCTTGCCGCAATCAGCGTACCGACGGTGACCGCCGCAGTGCCCTGAATATCGTCGTTAAAGCAGCAGATTTCATCACGATAGCGGTTTAACAGCGGCATCGCGTTTTTCTGCGCAAAATCTTCGAACTGCAGCAGCACGTTTGGCCAGCGCTGTTTCACGGCCTGGATAAAGTCATCAACAAACTGGTAGTACTCTTCGTCGCTGATACGCGGGTTACGACAGCCCATATACAGCGGGTCGTTCAACAACTGTTGATTGTTGGTGCCGACGTCCAGTACCACCGGAAGGGTGTAGGCAGGGCTGATGCCGCCGCAGGCGGTGTACAGCGAAAGCTTACCGATAGGGATTCCCATACCGCCGATACCCTGGTCGCCCAGGCCGAGAATACGTTCTCCGTCGGTAACCACAATGACTTTGATGTTGTGGTTTGGCACATTTTGCAGGATATCGTCCATGTTGTGACGATTCTGATAAGAGATGAAGACGCCACGCGCACGACGATAAATCTCAGAGAAACGTTCGCAGGCCGCACCGACAGTCGGCGTGTAGATAACCGGCATCATCTCATCGAGATGGTTTTCAACCAGGCGGTAGAACAGCGTTTCGTTGGTATCCTGAATGTTGCGTAGGTAGATATGCTTATCGATTTCAGTTTTGAAACCCTGATATTGAATCCAGGCGCGCTCGGCCTGTTCTTCAATACTCTCGACAACCTCGGGCAGTAGCCCCAGCAGGTTGAAGTTGCTGCGTTCTTCCATACTGAACGCGCTGCCTTTATTCAGCAGCGGAAATTCCAACAGAACCGGCCCCGCATAAGGGATATACAGGGAACGATTTTTCTTGCCTGGTAACATCTGACTTAACTCCGTTATCTTCACTCCAGACCCAGCGGCGGGTGCAGCGCGCAAGATTATAGAGCAACGCTTAACATGATGGTGACAAATCGATAGAAAGGGCACAAAAAAGCGGGTGACTGCCTAAAAGCTCGGCAATTTCAGGTTTGTTTGATGGTCTTTCATGGTGACAGTGTCACTTTTAAACTGAAGTAAGAAAAGAGGTTGCCGCCAATTCTGGCGACAACCTGCACTTTTAGCGTGCCTGGAACATAATGGTGTCGGAAGTGAAGCTGCCATCCGCGGCAATAGCGAAATGCTCGCGTACCTCATGAGAGACTTTTTCTTGCAGGTAACGAATGGCCTCAATGATATTGTCCGGCGTTTTCATCCGCGCAACCCAGGAGGAGAATTCTAGGTGCAGCGTATCGCCAACCAGTTTATCGACGACCATTCCCCGGTTATTGACCATCGCCAACCATTCGCCTTGCGAATAATTGCGAATGTGCGATGGATCGCGCAGTATTTCAATGGTTTGCAGCCACACATCCAGAATCGCTTTTCCCGGTGATGCAATGTCCATCATGATAAAGCGGCCACCTGGTTTCAGGACGCGGCGAATCTCCATCAGCGCCGCCTGCATATCGTGCCAGTGGTGGGCGGAATAGCGGCTGATAACGATATCAAAGCTGTTATCGCCAAATGGCAATATTTCTGCCGGGCCTTGTGCACAGGTAATGTTGTTGAGCCCACGTTTTTGCGCTTCCTCGGCAACCACCGCCAGCATCCCTTCAGACAGGTCGTATGCCGTCACCTGTGCAACCTGTGTCGCGGCGGTAAAACTGGCGTGCCCGGCGCCACAGCCAACATCCAGTACCGTGGCCTCGCTATCTTCGGATAACCATTCGCTCAGGCGCCGCAAATCGGCTCCCTGGGCGTGGACATTGCTCTGTAAATAGGCCGCCGCCTGACCGCCAAACTGTGACTTCACCAATGCTTCATGATGGTTGTTCATACCCGTCTTCCTCTGTTGTTATGTTCTTGTTACAACGGACTATACGCCGGGATTAATACGGGTACAATATTGGCACTTATACTGGTATATCGAGTTACTACCATGGACAAAACCGGGCTGACAGGGCCAGAAGCGTTGGGGGCATTTTTACGCGTGAAGCGCGAAAGCACCTCGCCGGAAATGCTGGGCATTCCCGTTCTTTCACGCCGGAGAACGAAGGGGCTACGGCGTGAAGAGGTCGCACAAATGAGCGGTATCAGTACCACCTGGTATACCTGGCTGGAGCAGGGGCGTGATATCACCGTTTCCGCACAAACGCTCTCTGGTATTGCCATTGCGCTGCAGCTCAAACCCGCAGAGCGTGAATATCTCTTTTTGTTGGCGCATAAGAGCGACCCACTCAGCGAACAGGTACCTGCGGTAGAACAGACGATTCTGTCTACCGTGCATCACGTCTCGGAACCTTGCTATCTGCTGGATCTCACCTGGCAGGTGCTGGCGTGGAATAAAGGCGCTGAGACGCTGTTTAGCGGCTGGCTGGGCACCGAACCTGCACCCAATATGATGACCTTTATGTTCCAGCATCCACTGGCGCGCACGCTGGTCGATAACTGGGAAGCGCGGGCGCGGCGTATCGTCGCTGAACTCCGTTCAGATGCGATTCATTATCCGAAGGACAGCACGCTTAACGCGTTTGTGCAGCAAATGAACGATAACAGCCGCGATTTTCGTGAGTTCTGGTCTCAACAGCAGGTCATTGTACGGGAAGGGGGCGAACGCGTTTTTCATCATGCGGTAAAAGGTGACGTCACCTATCGGCAACTGAGTTGGCAACTGGCAAGCAACCGGGCGTTAAAAATGATCATGCTGGTCCCGGAGAGTGATTCGCAGCATTCTGTTACTCGGTAAATAACCGCATAAAACAACGACGTAGCCAGGTGTTGGCGGCGTCCTGATGGACGTGACTGTGCCAGAACAGGTTAATCTGAATACGGGGTAACTCATAGGGCAACGGACGAATAATCAGCCCGAAGCGCTGCGCGGTTTGCAGCGCCAGCTTCTCCGTCACGGTGACGATAAAGTCGGTCTCACTGAGAATATAGGGGATTGCCATAAAATGCGGCACGCAGAGCGGGCTGAGATCGGTCACGCCCGCTTTGGCAAATAGCTCAAAAATCCGTTTATGCCCGGAATCCTGGGCCATCACTTTGATGTGCTGAGCTGCCCGGAAGGCCTCTTCATCAAAGGGAACGGTACTCAAAGGATGGTCTTTGCGCATCAGGCACACATAGCGCTGGTCGAACAGGCGGCGCTGATAAAATCCCGCCTCCAGCTGCGGCAGCAGCCCAATGGCCAAATCGACACCGCCATTCTCCATCTCGATTTTTAACGGTACCGCCGTGTCGCGCACGGTGGTAATTCGTACCCCAGGCGCTTCTTTGCTGAGCAAATTCATCAGCCGCGGCAGCAGATAAATTTCACCAAGGTCGGTCATCGCCACGCGAAATTCTCGCTGACTGTCACAGGGATTAAACGTATTACGGTAGTTCAGCGTTTTTTCTAGTGTGCTCAATACCTCATCGACATCTGCCGCTATCGCCTCGGCATAGGGCGTCGGGCGCATCCCGCGCGACGCTTTTTCAAATAATTCATCGCCCAGCATAATACGCAGGCGCTTTAGCGCATGGCTTACCGAAGGCTGCGTGAGCCCCATAATTTCCGCAACACGCCCGGTATGACGCTCGCTGTACATATGGCGAAAGACCACCAGAAGATTGAGATCCACTTCGTTTAAACGTGACATAGATATCGTTATCAATCCGATTAATAACCGCTATAAACCGTACGGCATATCTCACCGCTCCGTTTTTTTATACGCTTTGTTAACAAAATAACAACATTAAAGGTAAGGAACTGTGATGCAAGTGGATTTCACTCCGGTTAACCGCCAGGTCACCGTTACCCCCGGCAGCAATCTGCTGGACGTCTTACGCGAGCAACAAATTCCTATCTCATACAGCTGCATGGCGGGGCGCTGTCAGACCTGTCGCTGTAAGGTGGTTAGCGGTAACGTCGAACAAATTCTGCCGGATGATGTGCCAGAAATGGCGGCGGGTGAGGTGCTGGCCTGTTGTACCACGCTGCACTCGGCGTGCACCATTGAGCTGCCGCCCGCCGATGAGATCGTGGTGCATCCGGCGCGAACGTTAAAAACCACGGTGACGGCATTTTCACCGCTGTGCCACGACGTATGGCAGCTTCGCCTGAAGCCCGCCAAACCCTTTACCTGGTCAGCCGGACAGTTTGTCAGACTGACGTTTCCCGGCGGCGGTCAGCGCAGCTACTCAATGGCAGGGCTCCCGCAGGACGATGAGCTGGAGTTTCATATTCGCATTGTTTCTGATGGCCGTGTCACACCGGGCCTGATCGAGAGCCTGACACCGGGGACGATGATCAAACTCAACGGTCCGATGGGCGGCAGCTGGCTGCGACAAAAACATGACGGCCCAATGCTGTGCGTCGCCGGCGGCACTGGCCTGGCGCCGCAACTCTCTATTATTCGTGCGGCGCTGGCAGCCGGGATGGCTAACCCCATTCATCTTTACTACGGCTGCCGATGGGCTAGCGATCTCTACGGTGTGGATCAGTTGGAGTCGCTCGCCCAAACCTATCGCAATTTCCGTTACCACCTCGTTCTGAGTCAGGAAACCCCATCCGCAGCGTACCGCACAGGCCGACTGCCCGCAGCTGTCGCCCTGGATCTGCCCGCCTTAACCGGCTGGAAAGTTTACCCCGCCGGACCACCGGCAATGGTCGAAGCCATGAGCCTTCAGGCTCGCGCCCTGGGCGCGCGGGCTGACGATATTCATGCCGACGCGTTTTATTACCAACCGTAATGTCGTTTCCCGGATAGATAACGAAAAGGAGTCATGATGAGCTTCACCTCTGCACCCAATAGCAATTTACTCTGGCCTGACGACGGCACCAGCCGCATTCCTTACTGGGCCTATACCCGCGACGATATCTACCAGCGCGAACTGGAGAAAATTTTCTACGGCAAACACTGGTGCTACGTGGCGCTGGAAGCGGAGATCCCGGAACCGGGCGATTTTGTCCGCAGCGTGGTGGGCGAACGCTCGGTGATTGCCGTACGCAACCCGCAGGGCGAGATCAACGTGGTGGAAAATGTCTGCGCTCACCGTGGAATGCGCTTCTGTCGGGAAAAATCCGGTAACCGCACGGATTTTGTCTGTCCCTATCATCAATGGAATTACGACCTCGACGGTAACCTGCAGGGCGTGCCATTCCGCCGCGGCGTCAAGCAGGATGGTAAAGTGAACGGCGGGATGCCTAAAGATTTTAACCCCGCGGAACACGGGCTGAAAAAACTCAACGTCGCCTGCCATAACGGCGTGGTATTCGCCTCATTTTCGTACGATGTCGAGCCGCTTGAGCAGTATCTGGGCCCGGAAATTCTGGCCTATTTTGAACGTGTCTTCAGTGGTCGTCAGTTGAAGTTACTGGGTTATAACCGTCAGCGTATTCCTGGTAACTGGAAGCTGATGCAGGAGAACATTAAAGATCCGTACCACGCAGGCCTGCTACACACCTGGTTTGTTACTTTTGGACTATGGCGCGCCGATAATCGCTCCCAGTTGATTATGGATGATCAATACCGCCACGCGGCGATGATCAGCCGTAAAGGCAACGGCGGTAAAAGTGCGGTCACTCAAGGCGTGAGCAGCTTTAAAGAGCAGATGCAACTTAACGACGCCAGTTTCCTCGACGTAGTAGAGGAGCCCTGGTGGAATGGCCCGACGGTGGTGATGATGACGCTGTTTCCGAGTCTGGTGGTCCAGCAGAACGTCAACTCCATGTCGGTGCGCCATATCCAACCGCGAGGGCCAAACGAATTCGATTTCGTCTGGACCCATTTTGGCTTTGCTGATGACGACGACGAAATGACGCAACGTCGCCTTAAACAAGCCAATCTGTTCGGCCCAGCGGGTTTTGTGTCTGCGGATGATGGCGAAGTGGTGGAGTTCTCGCAGCAAGGCTTCCATCACAATGACCATCGTCGCACGCTCGCAGAAATGAACGGCACCGGCTACGAAAATACCGATCATATGGTTTCGGAAAGTTTAATTCGTGGGATGTATCACTACTGGCGCGGCGTACTGGAGATTTAACATGATGATTAACCCTGAAATCTGGCAGCAGTTGGTCGCGCTGCAAACGGCGTACAGCGACATTGTCGACCGCGCAGAATGGGCGAGATGGACAGAACTGTTTACCGACGACTGTTGCTACAAGGTGATTCCACGCGAGAATTACGATCGCCAACTGCCGCTATCGACCATCAACCTGGAAAGCAAAGGGATGCTGAAGGATCGCATCTATGGTATCGCCGAGACGCTGTTCCACGATCCGTACTACCAACGTCACGTCGTGGGGCTGCCGCATATTCTGGCGATGGACGAGAAGGGCATTACCGCGCGTACTCACTATGCGGTTTTTCGCACCAAATCAGATGGGCATAGCGAAGTGTTTAATGTCGGCTACTACCTCGACACGGTGGTCCAAACCGCGGAAGGGCTACGATTTGCCAGCCGTCTGTGTATTTTTGATAGCGAACTGGTGCCCAACTCGCTGATCTATCCAATTTAAGGGGATAACGATGTCTGATAGCTGGATCTTAGCCGCCTCGCTGGCCGAACTGCCAGAAGATGATGTGATTGGCGTGGAGGTTAATGGCCGCGATATTGCGCTGTATCGCACCGATGAAGGCATTTTCGCCAGCGATAACCGTTGCTCACACGGCAATGCTCGCCTGAGCGATGGTTTTCTGGAAGACGGTGAAATTGAGTGCCCGTTGCATCAGGGACGTTTTTGCATCAAAACCGGAAAAGCGATGTGTAGCCCATTGACCGAGGGGGTGACGATTTACCCGGTGCAGGTTGAGGAAGAAAAGGTGTATCTCAAGTTTTCCTGATACCCATTGGCCCGGTACTCGCCGGGCCAAAAATGTTGCCAAAAAGTAAATTCCGAAATAGTCTCCTCGCTTTCGGAGAACGAAAATGTCTGTTGCAGACTCTCTTCTTGCTTTTTCTCTTGCCGCACAGGTACTCACGCTAATCAATTAACTCATGGCTGAATAATCGTTAAATGATATCTTTTTCAAAGAAGGGGAACTTAAGATATTCCTTTTCCC
The DNA here is from genome assembly GCF_028069715.1 of Kluyvera sp. Awk 3. Taxonomy (NCBI): domain Bacteria; kingdom Pseudomonadati; phylum Pseudomonadota; class Gammaproteobacteria; order Enterobacterales; family Enterobacteriaceae; genus Kluyvera; species Kluyvera sp. Awk 3. Next base: position 37,216 of record NZ_JANEWH010000030.1, read on the forward strand.
GGAAAAGGATGTTTGACCATGCCAGCAACACAACGCAGAACTATAATCGAGACTCATCAGATTGAGATAGGCTCTAAGTTAATTACAGCATTGGAAAACGCTAGCACACCTCTTAATCAGAGCATTAGCTCAACGCGTGAAAAATGGTAATAACATGATTAAAATGAATCCCCCCATACTTTACATTAAAGCTCATCTATTCAAGAGCACTGTGGCCGCAGTTAGTTTGGCTGAAAAGAATAAGACCCCTAACAACATTTGCTTTGCCAAAAGATTACTTGAGGTGAAAAATAGCCCTGAAAACTTGGGGAAAGATAAACCAGTTATTTATAATGGTATGAAAATGCTGCGCTCAGAGAAGTATGCACATCTTCTTTCCCGTACGAATGCTTTATTTCCAGCGCTGCCCGCCAAAGATTATGCTCAAAATAATAATGTGGAGGCCGAGTATAATAAAATAAATGAGCTTACGCAGTCTTTTCAGTATATCACCGTTCCGAATCTTCAGCGTTACAACGATATAGGTACAGCTGTATGTTCACAGATTCGAACATCAAACGGCACGGCTATGCCAGCAAATAAGATTTCGATTAACGGTCAAGAAATTGCAATGCGCTGCCAGTATCCCAAAGCTGATCATATGGCCGAGCATTGCCGGATGTTGCTGGAGCAAAAGCCAGCAGTGGTCGTTGTGTTATCCTCATCAAATGATATTGCCGATAAAGGACTTCCTATGTATTTTTGTGAAAGTGGGAATTATGATGGCATACAGGTTGCCATCGCGCCAAAAATTAACAAAAATACAAGAGTGAAAGTAAACACGCAAATTGGAAGTTTAATATTAAATCATTATAAAATGAAGATTAATGATGGGCAGAAGGAAAGTACGCATTCAGTTACCCATGTTACAAATTGGCCCGACAAAACCTCAATTAACGTGATGGAATTAAATGAATTGACTCGTTATGTCAAGAATAAAATAAGCGATAAATGCGCGGAAAATAATAATCTTAGTGAAATGCCACTGATTCATTGCAATGCCGGGGTTGGCCGCACCGGTACGTTAATCGGGGCAATGGCATTAGCTGATAAAGCCAATCAACATAGCGTTGAAAATATTGTTCTGAATATGCGGAAAACGGGCTCTGGAAAGATGGTGCAAACTTTGGAACAATACCAAACGCTATGCGAATTTAATGAGATGTTAAGGACAGGGCAGCCGTAAGCGCTTCATAGGATTAGCGTTAAGCAGCCGCTAGCGCCTGGACAATCAGTTGCTCCAGTAGCAAATGTGCCGGGTGTTGTGTCGATAAACTGGCGGGATTATGTTTTAACGTGATTCCCATAACGCCCGGCGAAGGCAGTCGGGCGTTTACCGTTCTTAGATTCGCTGGCATGCCGACCCGCGTACGGACGGTAAGCCCCAAGCCCGCCTGAACCGCGGCCCAAATACCGCCCAGACTATGGCTAACGAATACCACACGCCAGGGAATTCCCGCGTTATCCAGGGCTGCCGTGGCACGAGCGCGCATCAGGCAGGGGTGTTCAAACATCACCAGGGGAATGGGCTCTCCGTCGGCAAGTAATTGATCAAGAACCCCATTTTCTGAGCCAATCCACTCCAGCGGCCGTACGTCTAACAGTTTGCCATCGCTTGCGCTGAGGTCCGGCTGCCAGAACAGGGCCATATCCAGAGCCTGTTCAGCAAGAGCCTGCTGTAAGGGGTCATTACGGTCAACTTTCGCCATGATCCTGACGTCAGGATGTTGATAATGAAATTGTCCCAGAATGCCAGGCATCAACGACTCGCCAAAGTCCTCCTGCATGCCAATACGTATTTCGCCTTGTAACTGGGCACCTTTGATGGCTTGTTGTGCTTCATCGCTCAAGGCCAACAGGCGACGTCCGTAAGCCAGCAATATTTCTCCCTGAGAAGTGAGCTGGAGGTGACGACCTTTTTTCATCACCAGCGCGGTACCGCACTGGTGCTCGAGCTTTTTGAGCTGAGCGCTGACTGCAGATGTTGACCGGCAAAGCTGCGTGGCCGCCTGGGCGAAACTACCGCACTCAATACCGGTTATAAAACTACGTAACGCGTCCAGATCCAGTGCAGGAAGCCTCTTTTGCATATTCATCCTTTTTATCAGGACGGTTGGTCCTGAACTATTCGATATTCAGGACACTACTGTTGCGCCAGTATGAGGGGACTGTCAATACGGAGAACCATTATGTCGTCATCACTGGATCGTCATACCCTGGCAAAAATAGCCCCAAAACTTGCCGAAGTGAGCAGCCAACTCCTTTTCAATGATATCTGGCAGAGGGAAGACCTCTCTCCACGCGACCGCAGCCTGATAACCCTGTCCGCGCTAGCGGCTATGGGGCGCATACAACAGATACCCTGGCACCTGGACTTTGCACGTCAAAACGGTCTGCAGCAGGAAGAGATCATAGAGGCCTTTACGCATCTGGCTTTTTATATCGGCTGGCCCGCAGCCGTCACGGCGCTGGGCTGCATCAGTGAAAAGGAGGAACGATCATGCCCTTAACGCGCATAACGCTGGGTGATATCTATAGCGATACACAGATAGCAATGGTGTCGACGATTCTTCATCAAAGCCTGGTCGATAGCTTTGCTGTTCCCGTTGAAGACTGTTTTCAGTTGATCGATAAATTGACGGCCAATCAGCGCATATTCAATACTCACTACCTTAGCGGTGGCCGTAGTGAAGGATTTGTCCTGATACAGATCACCGCAGGCCGACCGCGAACGCGGGAACAAAAGCAAAGTTTTTATCGCATGCTGAACGAACGTCTTGAACGTGAACTGGCTATCTCACCGGATGATGTGATGATAATTATCCAGTTCAACCAGGCTGAGGACTGGAGTTTTAGCCGCGGTGAAATGTTTTGTCCCTAACTCAAAGGGCAGCGCAGGCTGCCCTTGTTATGTTATGCCGATAATTGTTCGACCACTTCAGCGACGCTGAGAATCTGCTTGATACCGCCAATACCGGTACCCAGTGAGATATAGCCTTCATCGGTGTTGCCTTCCAGCATGCCAAGGCGTAACCCACGCAGGCCGCCCATCACGCTGGCTAACTCTTCTTTACTGGCGCCTGCTTTATCGAGTGCGACCAGTTTCTCTGCCAACTTCCCAGGCAGCGAGCGATAGTAGTCGGGCAGGGTGCGGAACAAACGTAAATCAAGGCCGTTCGCCGCGACAATTTTCTCTTTAACTGACTGCGGCACACGGTTTTCCACGGTGCTGATGAACACGGAACCCGCGAATATCCCTTCAGCGCCCAGCGCATAGGCGGCTTTGGCCGTACGCTTATCAACGATACCGCCGGCGGCAAGAACCGGAACGTTTTCCACGGCATCGACAATCAACGGGACAATAGAGAACGTCCCCAGTGCGGTACCTGGCAGAGTGCCACCTTCATCAAAACCGGTGGCGACAATCATATCGGCGCCGGCATGTTCCGCTGCACGGCTGTTGGCGGGCGTCGGGTTAATGTCGCGATAAATAATGACGATACCGGCCGCTTTCAGCTCATCAAACAATTCAGGAATAATCGCACCGTCGCTGTAGCCAGTATAAACCACGGCTTTTACCGCTTCGTCTTTGATCACCTGTAGGATTCCCGGTGTCCAGATATCATTCTCCGCTGAGGGGATCAGGTTTACGGCGAACGGTTTTTCGGTCAGTTTTTTGGTTTTGCGAATCTCTTCGCGCATTTTCTCTGCGGTTTCTTCCGGCGTTGAGACGGCGGTCTCAGCGGTCAACCCGGCATTTGGCCCCAGCACACCAAGGCCCCCGGCATTACTAACAGCAGCGACCAGTCGCGCATCGGTCAACCAGGAAAGAGGCCCCTGAATGACCGGCTTTTCGATACCTAAAATCTGACATATACGGTTATTTTTCATGATGTTATTTCCTTGTTACAGCTCGAATTCGCTGGAATAAGGGCAGTGTAGAGT
>NZ_JANEWH010000300.1:0-796 GCF_028069715.1 Kluyvera sp. Awk 3
ATAGCATAGACCGCCTGAGAGTGAATGAATAAAACAATAATTACTGTGTTTTTAATAATGCTTAGTGTTTCATTAAACATAATGAAAATTAATCCTTAAAGCGAGGTGATGGAGTTAAGGCTTAGCGTGAATGTCCCTGCGCGGTATTAAATTGGGAACAAATTTCCTTAATGTCTTGTTCACATTCGAGAAATGCGTTTACCACCGAGGGATCAAACTGTGTTCCTGCCCCACTAATAATGATGTCGAGGGCTTTACTATGGGACATGCTTTTTTTATACACACGCTTACTGGTTAATGCGTCATAAACGTCCGCAACGGCCATCACACGGGCGCAAAAGGGGATATCGGTGCCTGACAGGCGGTCGGGATAGCCTTTGCCGTCCCAGCGTTCATGATGGCTGCCCGCCATATCAATGGCGCAGTGGAGAAACTCACTGGGTGCTCGCAGTTTATCTGCGGCATCGGCTAGCAGCCGCCGACCGATGGTGGTGTGCGTTTTAATCACGTCAAACTCTTCGTCGGTAAGGGCACCGGGTTTCAGTAAGATTGAGTCAGGAATGGCCACTTTGCCCACGTCATGCAGAGGTGCCGCATGGAATAATGAATCGATAAAAAAAGGATGCTGTGCTTCTGGATGATACTTTTCCAGAACTTCAGCAAGGCGTTTCACGTAGAACTGGGTGCGGCTGGTATGTCCTCCTGTCTCCGGATCTCTGGAATCACATACGGCGGCCATCGCATGCAGCAGAGCATGATTTGAATTCTCGAGGTCTTCTTTCCATATATTCATATT
>NZ_JANEWH010000301.1:0-786 GCF_028069715.1 Kluyvera sp. Awk 3
TTGTTACTGATTCCTTTCACGAGCAGGTGTTTTGCAGACAGATATTTCATAAAATCATGTTCTTTCACTAATAACTCAGAGTATACGCCTATATAGCATGGAATTGTTGATATAAATACCCTAATGAGATGTAGTTGTATTACCATTTCCTCCTCACTTCTACAGCAACGAGACTCTTCCAGAATATTCTGTCCTTAAATGTTTAGAACATCATGAAGAGCAACAACAGGATTCACTCATGACGGTTAGTCAAACATTCATGGTCATCACACATGATACTTTTCTTCGTCAGTCCATTTACGTCTTAATGAAAGAAATTCGTTGTGAAAATAGAACATGTTTCATTGATGTCGATTCATTTAGCTCGCTGAGCGAATTGCGTGACACCCTGTATCACATCTCAAAAGATGATAATGTTCGAACAATTTTTATCTCACGAGGATTGTGGATATCTCAGGTTATCTTATCTGAATTTGATTTGTCCATGTATGATGACTTAAACAAATGGCAATACCTTATAAGTATCGCGAAACTAAATTCAGTGCATAATGTAATTGAAAGAATTGAATTCTTCAAGGACCTAAAAGGAATGAGTCAACATGAAGTTAAAACAATTCAATCACTAAAGTTATCAGGCAACATTATCCTGGCTGCAAAAAAATCAGGTGTCAGTTATAAAAACTTTCTGAGGCGTACACACGCTTTGGCCAGGAGGTATAATCTTAAAAACACTGCCAGCCTGCATTTTTTTATTCACAAATTTAATAAATAGGATTACTCTCAATC
>NZ_JANEWH010000302.1:0-781 GCF_028069715.1 Kluyvera sp. Awk 3
TCTGATGAAGCGTCAGCACGACGTTCCTGTCCACGGTACGCCTGCGGCCAAATTTGATTCCTTTCAGCTTTGCTTCCTGTCGGCCCTCATTCGTGCGTTCTAGGATCCTCCGGCGTTCAGCCTGTGCCACAGCCGACAGGATGGTGACCACCATTTGCCCCATATCACCGTCGGTACTGATCCCGTCATCAATGAACCGGACTGCCACGCCCTGAGCGTCAAATTCCTTTATCAGTTGGATCATATCGGCAGTGTCGCGGCCAAGACGGTCGAGCTTCTTAACCAGAATGACATCACCTTCCTCCACCTTCATCCTCAGCAAATCCAGCCCTTCCCGGTCTGTTGAACTGCCGGATGCCTTATCGGTAAATATACGGTTATCGCCGTTCTGGTTGGGGCAATGACTTTGGCGGGTTGTGCCTCAACTAGATATACGGACATTTACGGCAATCAAAAAAATTTCCTGCTTGATCATTGTTGTAATGGTGAATAGGTAAATTTTCAACCGCTGGGCAGAAATGTTTAGCGGTTGTTTTTATTGCGAACCCTTAAAGAACTCGCAACAAGTTGCGAGTTCTTTAAGGGTTGAACAACCGAAGCCGTAGGCGTAGGGCGTTAGCTACAAGCTCAAACCACTCTCTCGCTCTAAATGTCTCTGTTGTTTTTCCTGTTGGTGCTGTTTTTCTCGCTCCATTCGCTCTTGAGCCGCTTTATATGCCCCTTGAGCCTTAATTTTTTTCACAAATCCTAAGCTCCGCATTTTTATTTCAGGGTTGTCAGC
>NZ_JANEWH010000303.1:0-777 GCF_028069715.1 Kluyvera sp. Awk 3
ACAATAAATAATAAACAAGTAGCGTTAACTTGTGGTGGAAAGCAGCATAAAGAAGGCTTGACCGGTCAAAATATTGTTAACTTCTTTAAGAGTCAAGTGCCCAATTATGTTGTTGAAAATGAGCATTCAGGTGCTTGGGTATTTATGGATCGAGATTTTCAGGCTGATGATAATGCTGAACACCTCTATCGCTATGTGATGCATAATCATCCTGATAGGAATATTTATTTTGCATTGAATAGAGATTCTCATGACTGGCAACGGTTAGAGCTTGAAGGCTTTAGATTGCTAGCTTTTGGAAGCGAACGGCATCTTGAAATATTGAAATCCTGTTCAAAAATTGTTAGTTCTAATGCAGATCATTGCGTAGTAAATTTACTTGGTCCTAAGATGCTTGCGGGAAGGCACTTTGTGTTTCTCCAGCATGGAGTTATTCATAATGATCTATCAACATGGTTAAACCAAAAAGAAAATATTGACTGCTTTGTTACTTCATCTCCTTTAGAGTATGAATCAATAGCTGGTGACGGGAGTAAGTACAAATATTCTGAAAAAGAGGTCGTTTTAACCGGGTTACCTCGTCATGATTATTTAGTAAAGAACAACCATAAACCGGAGAATGTTATTCTGGTTATGCCAACATGGCGTGCCGATATTGTAGGTAAATCTGATCTAGGTGGGCATAGCCGAAGTGTTAATGAAGCATTTTTAGAAACTGAGTTTGCTCGTTGCTGGTTATCATTATTAAGTTCAAATAAATTCAAATCTGTCTTGGAG
>NZ_JANEWH010000304.1:0-755 GCF_028069715.1 Kluyvera sp. Awk 3
ATATTGCTATGGTGAATAACCGCGATTTCACGGGCGCTAATTGTGTCTGGTAAATAAGGAAATGGTTAACCCATTTCCTTAGTGGATAATTAATAAAAATTAATTATAGGCAATAGTATATGCCGCGTTGGTTTTAACAAAGCCAGCGGTGACCGGCACGACAACCGGAGTCGCGGCTGGATCGGTCTGGGCGACATACGAAGCGACGAAGCTCCACTGTGCTTTTTTGCTGGTATCAAAGGTTTGGGTGTGGGTATCTTTACCGTCAACGGTTACCATGGTGTAGGTGCCCGTCGTCGGGTTTACTTCGTGGATAGCCACATTCACGCCCTTCGCGGCATCAGTAATGCTGGAGTCATTGTTCAGCGTACCCTGGCCGTTGCTGCGGAACTGGGAGGTCATGGTCAGGTTAGCCGTTGTCTGAGTGTCGAAGCCGGCTTTGCTGCAGTCAACGCTGATGGTGAAGGCTTTCGCTTTCGCGCCAACGGTGTTGGCTTTTACCATACCTGCACTATTCACTTCAGCAACGGAAGCGGTTTCCAGCTGGATCTGGGCATCCTGAGCGCCATTGTTTACGCTCATCACGCAGGTGTTGTCGCTGACCAGACCGGCGAAATCAATCTGACCGCCGTCCAGGGCAAAGGCTGAGGAGGAGATCGTTGCCATTGACAATGCGGCAGCGAGTAGCGTCTTGTTCATTCTATAATGTCCTTATATATATTAATTTAGGTTACAGGAATAACTGGTGGATAAAT
>NZ_JANEWH010000305.1:0-753 GCF_028069715.1 Kluyvera sp. Awk 3
CCTATATATATAACTCAATACTCCACCTGATTGTTCTTCATTTTTTAGTGGCGGAAAGTCATCCCCCCTCTGACTGTGAGGGCGGTGCTGAAGAGGTGCAGATAGCAACCCCCTAACATTCTCAATTATGAAATATTTAGGTCTTATCTCAAAAATAGTTTCTAAATATTTAAGAAAGACGTTACCTCGTTCATCCTCAAAACCTAATCTTTTACCAGCCGTTGAAAAAGCCTGACAAGGAGGCCCCCCCATAATAAGGTCGACTTCATCATTGAAGGTTAACCCGGCATGTTCTAAAATTTGCTTTGACGAATAATCACGTATATCCCCAATAAGAGCCATATCTGGCTTATTCATTTTTATAGTCTTTCGTGCACTTTTATCTATTTCACAGGCTAAAAGAGTTTTGAACCCTGCTTTTTCCAGGCCTAAATCCAACCCCATAGCTCCACTAAAAAAACTTAGAGCTATCGGATTTGTTGTTTCAATTTTTGACATTCTATCTTCATCTTTCAGTAGTTTTTTTAATTCAACTATATCATCTCGGTCGATGAGCCATATCTTACCGGATTGACGCGCCGAGGGTATCCCCCCACCACGACATAGTGCTCTTAATTTTTGAGGGGAAACCTCTAACAATACTGCAGCCTCACCAACCGTTAAAATGGTACCCAATTTTCATTTCCCAAACGATGATAAATTCAGTCCAATTTGCCAACATGCTAAATTGATGTCAATAATTATGAATTATTT
>NZ_JANEWH010000306.1:0-749 GCF_028069715.1 Kluyvera sp. Awk 3
CACATAGACTACGAAATAACATCATATTGAGTACAATGTAGCAAGGACGTAGTGCCTTCTGAAATGTTCAATGGAGTGATATTTCGGGTCTCTTCAATAGCTGAAATATATAAGGCAAGTATTTAATATATTTGTCTCTCGCCACTAAAACATTTCCTGAAAATATAAATCTTTCCCTGTTAGCGGACTGGTTGCTATGAGCCATGGGCGGTAGCGTGCCAAAAATAAAATTATGGATAGAGGTTGTATGGCAAGAAGTGGCTTGGAAGTCCAGCAGGCAGTGATCAAAGCATTATTCATGCGGGAAATAAAAACGCGGTTTGGGAAGTATAGACTTGGGTATTTGTGGGCGGTGCTGGAGCCTGCGGCGCATTTGATGGTGCTGGTTGGGACCTTGGGATATGTTATGCATAAAACCATGCCTGATATTTCTTTTCCTGTTTTTTTAGTTAATGGAATAATTCCTTTCTTTATTTTTAGCAATATAACAAACAGATCGATATCTGCTATTGAGGCCAACCAAGGGCTATTTAACTATCGACCTGTAAAACCTATAGATACATTAATTTCCAGAGCAGCTTTAGAAATTATTATATATGCATTGGTTTTTATTCTTTTGATGTTCACTCTGGCATTACTTGGCGAGAGTTTCACGTCTAAAAATATAGTCGGTTTATTTCTGATATGGTTTCTTCTCTTTGTTTTTTCATGTGGTATTGGTTTAATATTTATGGTGGTAAGTAATACAT
>NZ_JANEWH010000307.1:0-739 GCF_028069715.1 Kluyvera sp. Awk 3
ATATTTTTGACTGAATTGTGCGTTTTGACTGATGCTTTCAGGACAAGTCGTAGGCTTGTCGTTTGCACCTGGACTGTTTGTGGGCCCGTTTCAGAGTTCTCTGTCAGGAAGGGGCTCATTAAGTCGATAAGGCCAATTATTACATCAATATTTCCCTGTAAGGAGAGAATCCATTGATGCTTTTACTGGTTAATCGCAGGATGATAATACCTGGTATTAGTACTTTTTTTTCAGATGTCGGGTAGGCAGTACGGTTGTATATTTCACCTGATTCAGCGCGAAGCTGGAACGAATACTCGCGACGCCTTCAATTTGTGTCAAACATTCCATAATCAGCACCTGGTATTTTTGTAAATCTTCCACCACTACCCTTAGCAGGAAGTCTGCTTCTCCGGTCATCAGGTAGCACTCCATGATTTCCTCGCGATCGCTTATCGCTTCAGTAAACTTTTGCAGTGAAGTTTTATCCTGCTGGCGCAGGGAGACATGCACGAACACATTGACCGCTAACCCCAACTTCAGAGGATCCACCAGCATGACCGAGCCCCTGATAACATGATTCTCTTTCATCTCTGCCACACGACGCCAGCAGGGGGATACTGACAGGCCGACTTTTTCAGCCAGTTCCGTGTTACTGATATCCGCGTTATGTTGCAGGATATCGAGAATGCGTAGGCTAACTTCATCAAGTTGAACAGGATTAGTGGACATAATTTTCCTAAAATAATAGGTACGTGGA
>NZ_JANEWH010000308.1:0-738 GCF_028069715.1 Kluyvera sp. Awk 3
TTGCCTGGCGGCTGTAGCGCGGTGGTCCCACCTGACCCCATGCCGAACTCAGAAGTGAAACGCCGTAGCGCCGATGGTAGTGTGGGGTCTCCCCATGCGAGAGTAGGGAACTGCCAGGCATCAAATTTAGCGTGCTGATATGGCTCAGTTGGTAGAGCGCACCCTTGGTAAGGGTGAGGTCCCCAGTTCGACTCTGGGTATCAGCACCACTTTTTAGGTTAAAGTTCGGCACTTAGTAAAGAATTTGTCTGGCGGCTGTAGCGCGGTGGTCCCACCTGACCCCATGCCGAACTCAGAAGTGAAACGCCGTAGCGCCGATGGTAGTGTGGGGTCTCCCCATGCGAGAGTAGGGAACTGCCAGACATCAAATAAAAACAAAAGGCTCAGTCGAAAGACTGGGCCTTTTGTTTTATCTGTTGTTTGTCGGAGAGCGCTCTCCGGTAGCGAAAAAGCCCATCCTGACGGATGGGCTTTTTTACGTCTGTCGCCAGCCAATTGGATCGCTGCGCTTGTATGTCGACAAATATCCTGTCCGGATGCCAACACAGGATTGATTAAGTGCCGCTTGTCGGCTTTGCCTTCCTTGCTGATTTGATACATAGCGATTGCTAATACAGGGCATCTACATCGCGTAAAGAGTGTCATCACCTTATATTTAACAGGGCGTCATAGCGCCTTTGAAATAAAATGTAGTGCTATCTCTTTATTATATCTGGTGATTTTTATGCGATGCTGAAT
>NZ_JANEWH010000309.1:0-734 GCF_028069715.1 Kluyvera sp. Awk 3
GGATAATTAAAACCAGACATATTGAAGCAAAAACCAATATTAATTTAGAAATTCTACTTTTAATATTTTGATTGGTAAAAAACCACCATCCAAATAAGAAAAATGCAACAGGTAATCCATTAGGTTTGCACCCAATCGCAAGAGAGAAGATGGCTAACAATAAAAGGAAAACTCTCCATTGGAATTTTTTTTCGGCCACAGAGTTAAATAATCGCTTTTCATCTCATTATCCGTTGAAGTTAAACCAAGTTCATATTTTCTATAGCTTCAACAACATCATAGACATTATCTATTTTGCCCCCCATTACGCAGTGGAAGCCTTTAATTCCATGATTTGGTCTAAATAATATTGGTCGAGAATCATCTGTCTCACTTCTTGGTAAAAGTGTTTTAACCTCCCACAGCGATTTCTGATACCTGCACTCTTGTAAAATTGGCATATATCGAGATGCATCGTTAATCATATATTGCCAAGCTGTGTGCATTTTGGCAGAACAAATTCGTTCATGGGGATCAATAAAACTGCCACTATCTTTATCATGCCATTCATAATGTGGCGTATAACGAACGTGGCTAAAAGAATGCATGCCTATTGATGGAAACGGCATCACAGAAAAGAAAGGTCCGCACATGACTGTAAATCCCAAGTCGCGAATTTCGTCCGGAACATCTACAATACACATTTCTGTGAGTTCATGTTTTAACGGGATAAGTTCAATATCTGAATTCGAAGT
>NZ_JANEWH010000031.1:0-40904 GCF_028069715.1 Kluyvera sp. Awk 3
GGCAATTCATTCTGGTTCATATTTATTTTTAATTATTTGCTGTGATAAGAAAATTATTGCCGGAACGCTTCAAACCTATCCGTAACGGCGCAAAAAAACGCCGCAAGTGTATCAGGGAGAGTACATTAAATAAACCCTCGTAACCCGCTCCCCCCTGGTATTAGTACTTCCTTATCAATATCCAGCACCAAGGCTCAGATATCCCCATTCGCTGCGGCCAGAATAACTGGCCGGGCATCGATAAAACCAGCTAATGGACGAATGGGCCGCGCTGATCGATACGGCGCGGGCACCGGATGTTTACGATAATCTGCCAGAGTGGTACAGATTTACCCTCACCCCGCCATCGGATAATCCACATACCCCGCCTTACCGCCGCCAAAGAACTGCTCTTTCACCGGCGCATTCAGCGGCAAATCATGTTCCAGACGATACGGCAGATCCGGGTTAGCGATAAACGGACGGCCAAAACCAATCAAGTCCGCCCAGCCTTTGGTCAGCGCCTCTTCCGCACGCGCTTTGGTGTATTTACCGGAGTAAATCAGCGTGCCGTGGAAGATAATACGCAGCGCTTCTTTAAAGGCCGCAGGCATCACCGGCGCATCTTCCCAGTCGGCTTCAGCGATATGGATATAGGCAATACCCAGTTCATTCAGCACGCTGGCCGCCGCCAGATAGGTGGCTTCCGGCGTGTCATCGCGCGACCCCATCAGCGTGGTCAGCGGCGCCAGGCGAATCCCGACACGCTCTTTCCCAATCGCCTCAGACACCGCAGTCACCACCTCTTTCATAAAGCGCAGGCGATTTTGCAGCGATCCGCCGTATTCGTCGTCGCGCAGGTTGGCCTGTGAATCAATAAACTGGTTGATCAGATAGCCGTTGGCGCCGTGCAGCTCAATGCCGTCGAAACCGGCGGCAATGGCGTTGCGCGCGGCCTGGGCATAGTCGTTAACGATAGCCGGGATCTCATCGGTGCGCAGCGCGCGCGGCATATCATGCTGCACCATCGCGCCAACGCCGCTCTCCGGGCCGCGGCCTTCGACGTCCACAAACACCTTCACGCCTTCGGCCTGAATGGCGGAAGAGGAGACCGGCTGCGCGCCGTTCGGCTGCAATACCGTGTGGGAAACCCGGCCCACGTGCCAGAGCTGGGCGAAGATTTTACCGCCCGCCTGATGCACCGCGGAGGTCACTTTTTTCCAGCCCGCTATCTGCGCCTCGGAATACATGCCTGGCGTCCAGGCGTAACCTTGCCCCTGCTGGCTGATCTGGGTGCCTTCGCTGATGATCAGCCCGGCACTGGCCCGCTGTGCATAGTACTCAGCCATCATATCGGTCGCGACGTCACCGGCACCGGCGCGAGAGCGGGTCATCGGCGGCATCACGATACGGTTAGCCAGCGGCAGCGTATTCAGAGCATATTTATCGAATAACATACTGTTTTCCCCCTCTTATTTGTACAGTTCGGCGCTCATGGTCACGGTATTGCCCATGCGTGCGCTGGTGATTTTGTAGTCAGAGGCGTTCATCTCTTTGGCCTTCTGGGCAATCGCCGCTTCGGCGGTGTCCAGCGTCGAGCCGGTCGCCGTCACGCTTTGCGCCGTGGCGCTAAAGGCAGCAACAGAGAGAAGGGAAGCAGCAAAAATAGCGGTAAGGTTTTTCATGGTCGTATCCTGTTCGGTTTAAGGCGTTACGCTCGGTAACGTGATGCGATGAAGGATACGGCCGCAGACTCATTACATAAATGGTATAAATCGCAATAGACTATTATCAATAAAGCAATAATACCCGGACTCGTTTATCGGCTTGCCCACAGGCGCGCTTTCATGCCCCAGTAGCTGGTCCAGCCGGTGGTGACCGAGACCAGCTGCCCTTGAGAGACGATAACGATCGTCGGCGTGACGCTCACCTGCCAGCGCTGCGCAAGCTCGCCGCGCGCGTCGTTGACCACCGGCATGGTGAGCTGCTTTTTCTGCATCCACTGCGCCAGCCGGGTATCGTCGCCGGAACGCAGCGCGATGCTCACCACGTTTTCCCCCTGCGCCGCCAGTTTCTCTACCGATGGCGTGGTGTAACGGCACACGCTGCACCAGGTCGCCCAGACGTAGATCAGCAATGGCCGCGTGTCGCTAAGCGCGGCCAGGTCGATGTTTTGTCCATCCAGGGTCTGTACGGCCATGCCGGAAAAGGAGTCCGGAAGCGTCGGGCTGCGAAAACGGTCAACGCCCCACATCAGTACCGCGGCCAGCACCAGCAGGACGACTATCTCGCGTAGCCAGCGGTACACGCGGCGGCGTTGGAAAAATTCGCTCATGATCACCTCGTAAGAATACGCGGTTTATCTTAGCGGGACACCTGGACTAGTGCTGTAAAGAAGTGTCTTTCGGCAACGGCGGCATTTTCAGGTGCTGCGTCATGACATCGTGACGAAAATAGTCGATAAATGCGGCGAAAGGGAGAGGTTTTGAATAAAAGTATCCCTGGAAAAAGTCGATCTCATTTTCCTGTAGCCAGGCCACCTGATAGTCGTGTTCTACCCCCTCGGCAACCGTCTGAATGCCCATCTGCCTCGCCATATCGATTACACAGTTAATGAGCGGCGTAGAGGCATCAGGAGAAATCTGGTTGATGAACATACGATCAATCTTAATGCTGTCCGGGCTCAGGCTGGCTATCCACGACAGGTTGGAGAAGCCGGTGCCAAAATCATCCAACGAAATAGCAATGCCGCTATCACGAATCACCTTGATTTTATTGAGAATATCATCATTGAAGTTGATCTGTTCGTTCTCGGTAAATTCGAAGGTCAGATGCAGATGCAGCCGTTTAAAACGGGCGGCAAATTCGCTGGTAAAGGCGTTGAAATCTTCCGCAACCAGGTGCGCGTGGCTGATGTTGACGTTGAAGGTGAAACCGTCCGGTAGCACACAGTCCGGCCGCTGGCAGTCGGCAAGCACGCGTTTGAGCAGGTTCTCCGTCATCAGGCCGATCGTGTTCGTTTTCTCCGCCACCGGGATAAAAATATCCGGCGGTACGAAACCAATCTCCGGATGTTCCCAGCGGGCGAGGATTTCCGCGCCGATCACCCGGTTGCTATGGGCGCAAATAATCGGCTGATAGTAGGGCGTAATACGGTCCTGATGCACCGCATTCACCAGATGTTGATAGAGCGAGCGACGACGCGTCAGCAATGACCAGGCCAGCGTCGTTAGCAGCAGCGGCGGGACAAGGATAACTAGGATATACAGCCAGGAGCCCAGAATCTCCTGCCAGATATCAGCGGTATCCGGCGAGCGCCAGGCCAGCGTATACAGTCCACCAGGCTGGCGTTGCGGGTAGTCTTGCGCGCCAAGTTTCGCCTGCTCACCGACCAGAATACCGTTCTGTGTCAGCAGTTTGTTATTCACCAGCAGCGCGAAACGTTCATCGCGGTTGCTGTTGCCCATGATGCCCCACAGGTAGCGCAGGTCAGCCGACACCACGATGCCGCCGTTAGCCAGGCGCTGGTAGAGAGAAAAGACCGGAATGCCCGCTGACGCCACGGAATCATCAATTTTCACGCCCTGCGCGCTAAAGCCGCTCAGATCGACCCGCGCGCCCTGGTTAGCCAGCAGTGAGGAGCAGGTGATGCGATCGCCATCCAGCAGGTTAATGACCAGCATGCGCATTTCGCGCGTCGGCAACGCGTTCAGGCGGCTTTCCAACTGGCGGTTACAGGTTTTTCCCACCCAGCCCTGCGCCTCGCGTGCGACGCGCCGCGTCTCGTCCAGCAGGTTTTCCACCGCATTGCGAATGGGTATCGCCTGATGAGCCAGCTGAACATTCAGCTGTCGCTGCGCGATGTAGAACGTGAGCCAGAGCGCCAGCACGACCGAACCTAAAAAAACCAGACCGACCAGCGCATAGTTTTTGCGATCGGCTTTACTGGCGTATTTTTTGTACATTGCTCATTTATTCCATCTGGCAGGGCGCACTTACCGATGCGCGTGAGACGCTCGCGTTTGCGCCTGTTGGTGCTGCATGTATTCACGCTGGAAACTCTCTTTGCTGATCGGTCGGGAAAACAGATAGCCCTGTCCGAACTTCACGCCCTGTTTCAGCATGTTGGAAGTTTGCGTATAGTTTTCAACACCTTCAATGATGACATCGATGTCGTGCTGGGCAATCAGCTGGAGGATCTGCTCGGTTTCGTCCTGCTGGCCGCACGCGAGACAGCTGCGATCGAGCTTGATGTAATCCGGAATCCAGTAGGCCAGCCGCTCCTGTAGCGCCGCCAGCGTGCCGATACCATCCCAGGCGATATTGATGCCGTCATCCTGTAACGTCTGGAGGTTCTGCCGAGCGACTTCAGTGAGCGCAACCTGTCCGGAGGTAATTTCAAATACCAACTGCGCCGCCCGCAGATGCCGCGTCTCCACAATCCCCAGCGCATGGTAGGCAAACTCCGGATCGTTCAGCTGCACGGCGGAAATATTCAGCGTGTACATGAATTCTTCCTGGTCATCGGCCCGCTTTTGCGCAATAAACGACAGCGATTTTTCCATCACGTAGTAGCCCATATCCACGATGGTGCCATTCGCTTCAAGGTGCTGGATAAACTCGACCGGCGGGACAACGTTACGCCGATGGGTGCCTCGCACCAGCACTTCACCGCCAATACAGGCAAAACGGGATAAATCGAAGATAGGCTGAATAACGAAATCGATACCTACATCGAATTTAGCGTTCTCTACGCAACGAACAACATAATGCGCACTTTTGTCCATACCAGCCTCATCTCTCATTATTGTGCGGAAAAAGCGACGTGCAGCGGCGGCAACTTAAACCGCCCGTCATTTAAAAAATGCCTTTCTGGCGGATCTGCTTCATTTTTTGCGCGGGTGCGCCAAGGGTGCTCAGGTCGACCTCTTCCGCCGCACCGTTTTTACTGCCTTCGGCAGCAGGCGAAGCAGCGCGGCCAGACAGCCTTAATTGTTGCAGCAGCAGGTTTTGCTGATTAAGCAAGGTTTTCAACTGCGCGACTTCGCTGCGCAGCTGGCTCAGTTCCTCGCGTGCACCGTCGTCCGGCGCGGCGGGCGCGGGTTGGCGCTGGAGCGCTTCGGACATCAGCGCGCGCATCTGGCGCAACTGTTGCTTGCTAAAATCCGCGCTTGGCGCAACTTGCTCGGCCGCAGGCGCCACCGTCGGGCTGGCCGACACGGGCAGCAGCGAGGCCGCGGACAGCTCGCTGCACAGCGCATCCAGCGTCAGCTTTTCCCGGCCCATTGACTCGGCAACATGGCTACACAACTGCGGGTTCAGCAACTGAAGTTGCAGCCCGGCCAGGTAAACGTTGCGGTGGAAGCGGCGCATTTCCATATTGGCATCGCCAGAGTTGCTGCCCGCCTGGCTCAGCTCCTGATGCCACTTCTTAAGTTGCAGCATCGCGCGCAGGTCCGCGCGCGAGTGTTCCGGCGACAAATGCAGCGAGAGATTAACGCGGCGAATGTGCCTGTTACTCATCGTCACCCACCTCGGCCATATGCGGCGCGGCGACGGTTTCGACGCTGGAGTCCGCATGGTACAGGCAGATTTCGCGCGACAGCGCGCTCTGTGGGTTATCGATGGTGATCACGCGGTCGCCCAGCGTGGCGTAGGTTTCACGTACCGCTTTCTCAATCAGGTGCGCGCCGCCGCCAACCAGGTAAACGCGGTTGGGGTTTTTGGCAAATTTCTTCGCTTCGTAGGCCACCTGGTCACCGAGTTCCTGAATTTTAATCTCAATACGCTCAAGGATTTCCGCAATGCGCGATTCGTCGTTAATGACGCTTTTCACAAACTCCATATCGTGACGGCGCTTGATAAGCTCGTTCGCCACCAGGTAGCTGGAGTCGCTGTCAGCCGCCGCCAGCAGCTTACGGGTGGCATCGGTGACCATCGCCACGCCGATTTCGTTGTTGCCATAAATCGCGGAGACATCATCAAATTCACCGACGATCACTCCCATATCCAGCGTGGTACCGCCGCAGTCGACCACCAGCGATTTCGTGAACTCGGTGACGTTGGAGTTCAGCAGATGAGACAGCGCCGCCGGCAGGCTTTCCGGCATCACCTGGACATCCACAATACGGAACAGCTCGCCCTTGTTGAGGGAGATATCGCGCATCAGATTGCGGCGCTTCGCTTCGATACGGCTTTCGTTACGCTGGCAGTCGTCCGGGTTGTAGTACTGGGTGATTGGCAGCGTCACGATCACTTCAACATCGCACGGCGTCATGCCGGTCTGCAGCAGCGCGTGATGCACCGCCAGCAGGTTGAGATCGTCATACTGATAGTCGATGTGCGTGGTGGATAACGCTTTGTCTGAGGTCGCATCGTAGGTGTATTTGGTGGTGCCGATGGTGTAGTTGTACACCGACTGTCCGCGCAGCAGCGCCGCGCTTTTCCAGTCCTTACGGAAGGAGTTCGGCGAGACCACGGTCTTCAGCGTGCCGTTCTCAATCCAGCTAATTTTTACGTTGGTCGAGCCATCATCAATGGCGAATTTCATACGGGTCATGGTCACGTTCTCAATACTAAAGGTGTTTTAACAGCGTCACGCCGGCCTACAGGACGCGGCGTGCGCCAAGGTAATGTGATTGCCAGAAATCATCGGATAACCGGCTGATACGAATCTTTAACCCGGTACGCGGGGCTTCAATAAAGCGCCCATCGCCCAGGTATACGCCAACGTGATCCGCGCCGGGACGCTGGTTAATGTTGAAAAAGACCAGGTCGCCCTGCTTCAGGCTGTTCTGGCGAATCGACTTCAGGCCGTTATCCCGATACATGCCGTTGGCGGTGCGCGGTAGCTTGCGGTCCAGCACATGATTGAAGGCGTAGAACACCAGCCCGCTACAGTCGAAGCCGTCGGTCGGGCTGTTGCCACCCCACAGATAAGGCTTCCCGAGTTGGCTTTCCAGCCGATGGATCACCGTACGCAGCTTCGCGGTGTTCTTCGGTGCCCGACGTTTCGCCGCGACCGCCCCGTCCTGGACTTCATCCCACAGCGCTTCTGAACCGCCCAGCGTTCCAGGCTGCCAGCGGGTGTGCATCGCCAGAATTTCACGGTTTTTCGCCCGTTCGGCCTGCTGATTCGCCAGTTCACGGCGTTTTTGCTCCGGCGTGGGCGGAACCACAACGGCGCGTTTCTTCGCTTTCGCCATCAGGCGGGCGCGGTTCTGTTTGCGCTTTTGCGCTTCACTGTCGGTTTTGGCCGCTGGCGCTTTCACCGGCTGCGGCTTTGCGCTGACGAACCCTGCGGACATCAGCAGCATCAAAAAGAGGAAAAAAAAGAGTACCTGACGGGCAAAGGCGGCCCGAACAGGTACAAAAGGGATGGTAAAAATAAAACTCTTCACAACGTTAATCAGGCTATGGGTTTTGAGTGAGCTTGTCGGCTAACGGCTTGATCACCTTCTCGCCGTGCTGGCCAAAGAATTGATACAGCGATTCACTGGCCGAGTGCGTCAGCACCATGATTTCGATGCGGCGGTTAGCCGAACTGAGCGGATGTTCCGGGTCCAGCAGCATCTGGTCGGCCATGCCGCTTACCTGCAAAATTTTGCCGGGTTCAAGGCCGCTGCGGGTCAGTACCGATCGCGCCTGCATCGCTCGTTCGCCGGAGAGGTTCCAGTTGTTGTAGAGCACCTGGTCGCGGAAACGGGTGGCGTCGGTATGCCCGGTAATAATGATTTTGTTGTCTATCTTGTTCAGTTCGGGGGCAAATTCGGTCAGCAGGCGTTTAAAGAACGGCGTCAGGATGGCGCTGCTGCGCTGGAACATTTCACGCTTCTGATCGTCAGTCACCAGGATGCGCAGCCCCTGCGGCACAATCTCCATTTTCAGGTTGGCCTGCGCGTCGTAGGCCGAGGTGATTTTCATAATGATGCGCGCGAGATCTTCAATCTCATTTTTGGAACGCGCGTTCACGTCACCGAGGCTTTCAGTGCCCTTAAGCTGCTTCGCCAACTCGGCGTCTTTCTTCGCCTGCTCTTTGAGCAGCTCTTTTTGCTTCGCGTGACGGGTATCGAGCAGCGCGATCTGCCCGCCGTTCCCCTCTTTTTGGGTCACCGGCGTGATATTGTTGCCCTCAAAAATCGACTCGCCGTTGAGCAGCGAAACGATCTCTTTACGCTCTTCTTCCGTCACCGCGCCCATAATCCACAGCACCATAAACAGCGCCATCATCGCCAGCGTAAAGTCGGCAAATGCGACCTTCCACGCGCCGCCATGAAAGGCATCATGGCTCTTGCGCGAGGAACGTTTGATGATGGTGGTATGTTCTTTGTTGCGGCTACGCATCAGGCTTCACCAATCATCTGGTTCACCCAACCGTCGAGTGTGGCGAAGGTCGGCTTGGTGTCCATCGGCAGCATCTTACGGCCCGCATCCACCGCCAGCAGCGTCGGCTTCCCGGCAACGTGGTTGACCAGCACGGTACGCACGCACTCCAGCACCGCCAGCTGTTTCTTGGTGCGCTGTTCCATGGCGTTCGCCACCGGGTCCATTAAGCAGTAACAGAAGAAGACGCCGAGGAAGGTACCAACCAGCGCGGCGGCAACCTTCACGCCGATCACCGCGATAGAGCCGTCGATCGACTGCATGGTGATGATGATCCCCAGTACCGCCGCACAGATCCCGAAGCCCGGCATCGCTTCTGCGGTACGCTGCAACGAACGCGACGGCTGCAGCAGGTTCTCTTCCATCGCCACCAGCTCCTGCTCGAGGATGCCTTCCAGCTCGTGTTCGTTGATCTTACCCATCGCCATCAGGCGGAAGTTATCGGAGATAAACGTCACCAGCGCTTTGTCACGCAGCATCAGCGGGTATTTCTGGAACAGCGGGCTGTTTTCTGGTGCTTCAATGTGCTCATCCAGCACCTTCAGGCCGCCGTCCTGCACCAGTTCCAGCAGTTCGTACAGCAGCATCAGTAGCTGACGCTGGTACTCGTTGGTGTATTCGTTTTTGCGCATAATGCCGCGGAACTGGCGGTACATTTCCGCCAGTACGGCGCGAGGGTTAGCGAGGACCATAGCCCCCATACCGGCACCCAGAATGATAATAATTTCACCCGGTTGCCAGAACGACGCGAGGTGGCCGCCGGACATAAGAAAGCCGCCAACCACGCATCCCATGATGATTACGATACCGAAGAATTTCTGCATAAACCTTTCACTTCTGGAAAAAAGACTGAATTTTTTGGGCGATTTTTTTATTGAGCTGGCAGACCCTGGCCTCGGTTAAATCAAGGACGAGGGCAATCTCTTTCAGACTCATTTCATGCTGGTAATAAAGCGTCAGGATCAGCTGTTCACGCTCATCAAGCGCTGCCAGCGCGCTGCGTAGCGTCCGGCTGACGACGACTTCGTCTTCCAGCGGTCGGCTATCCAGCGCCCCGGCGTGAACGTCATTCCCTAACAGCTCATCCAGGCTCTCTATCGTTTTGGCGCAATCCAGCAATAAATATTCCTGGTACTCTTCCGCCGTGATCGACAGGTGGCGGTTAATATCCTCGAAGCTGGGCGTCCGCCCGAGTTGGCGCGCAATTTCGCGGATACCGTCATTCAGTTTGTGGGTCTTCTGCCGCAGGCGGCGAGGACGCCAGTCCAGCAGGCGCAGTTCGTCCAGCACCGCGCCGCGAATACGCTGTACGGCGTAGGCGGCAAACTGCTCGTCCGGGTGCCCGTAGCGGCGCAGCGAGGTGAGCAGACCCATCAGGGCAATCTGCTCCATATCTTCGCGGTCGATGACGCTGCTGGTCTGGTATGAGAGCTGTTTAACCACCCGATTCACCAGCGGCAGATACGCACTGACATAGCGCGCCTCGTCTGCCGGCGTCAGGGTGTCACTCGCAATAAAGTCCATCATTTCCATTGCGGCGTATCTATCACTGGAAGACCATTTTGCTGATGATGACGTCGTCAAACGGCACGTCCATCTTCAGGCTGCTAAAGCGCGCCGCGTAAGCGGCCTGCAGCTTGTCGTGCAGGACGTTAACGCTCATGCCGCGCACTTCGTCATAGTCCAGATCGGAGAGCAGGCTCACCGTCGCACCGCGCACCGCCGGGATCATGTCCTGCGCTTTACGGGTATTTTCCGGGCCGTTGGTCGCCAGGTTCAGCTCCAGCAGCAGATAGCGCTCGGATTGCCCTTTGCCTTTCAGGGTGATCACCACGTTTTTAATTTCCACGAACTCCACGGACCCTTTATCAGAGCTGGAGAACATACCCGACAGGAAGCTACTGCCAGTGGCTTCATCCATGCGCAGCAGATGCGTGCCAACTACCGTCATGCCTGCCGCCAGCATGGCGGTGACGAGCGCGATAATGAGACCGAAAGAGAGAGTTTTTGCGTTCATATTTTTCTTTGTCTTAAACCGTCATGAGTACCGAGTCATCGCTGCGGGAATCCTGGGTAGCCGATACGTTGGCTGCCAGCTCCGCGCCCGCCTGAATGGCGTTGTGCTGCTCGGCGAAATGTTGACCTCTGCCCTGCTGCTGCCCCCCTGATTGGGAAGACACCTGCACGTTCACCTGCACGAAGTTTTGCTCTGTCAGGCTCTGGCGAAGGTCGTTACTGGTCTGCTGTAGCGCACGATAAACTTCGGCGTGGCTGGCGTTGATCTGTACCTGTACGCGGCCATTGTCGACCTGCATCGAGATATCGATTTTGCCCATATCCGGCGGATCGAGACGGATAGTGGCGTGCTGGATCTGCTGCTTCACCTGCACCTGCAAACGATCGCCAAGTGCGCTTTGCAACTGCTCGCTCCAGCGGGAAGGCTCAGGATCCATCTTCAGCGTGGTGGTGACCGGCGAAGCGGTGGAGGCGGTTGCCGGAGAAATGCTGTTGCTGCTGTCTAACGGTTGCCCAGGCATCGCGGCGACCGGCGTCATCGCCGTCATCAGGATCGGCGAAACCGGCTGAGCGCTCGGCAGGACGCTGCTCGCCGTCTCCGTAGTGGCAAGATTCGGCGCAGCCATCGTCTGCTGTTGCAGCGATGGCGCAAGGCCCATCGTCAACGCCTGCGGCGCCATCAATGTCTGCGCATTCGCCATCAGCGCATCGTCGACGGGCTGTGCCACGTTGACATAGCTGGAGGTCTGCACTGGCATCTGACTGGTCATCAACAGCGTTTCGAGCAGTTGCTGCTGAGAGTCGTCTTTCAACAACGCGCCGCTCAACTGCTGCGGATCAGCATCGTCGTCTTTGTCATCGATGGAGACCGGATGCGCGCTCACGGCCAGCGAGCTCGGGAGCGTTTGCCCGGTCATCATCGAGTCAATGACGTTAAGCAATGCGTCGCTGAAAGCGGTTGGTGTTTGCGCGGCACCGTTTTGCCCCATCTGCCCGGCGATAGATTCGGCCTGCATCGGCAGGCCGGATCCGCTCAACGCGCCCTGTGAAAGGTTCAGAATATCCATCAGCGCATCCCCTCATCGTCCATAAACTGGGCGTAAGCTGTTGCGCCTTCGCGGTTACGCGCCACCAGGCTCATTTTGGCGGCCAGCATATCGCTCTGGCCCTGGCAGTAATCGCGCGCCTGCTGGTGCACCTTCTTCAGCGCATCCAATGCCTGGCGTTCCGCAGCATCCAGATTTTTGCCCTGGATGGCCGCCAGCAGTTCGGCGATTTTGGCATCGACGTTAACGACGGAAGGCCAGTTGTGGTCTTCCGTCGCCTGACGTAGCGCCTGAGTCAGCGTCTGAATCGCATGTAACATACTCATGCCGCCTGACCCATTTTTTCCCAGCCGTCCTGCAGGTTGCCGAGGATCGCTTCCACTTCTTCGATCTGCTCGATGGAGAGGTTATTGCTGGCGTCGTACAGACGATAAACGCAGTAGTCGTAAAGATTCGCCAGGCTCAGCGCCAACTCGCCGCCTTTGTCAAAATCAAGCGAGCTGGTCAGCGCATTGAGGATATCGATGCACTTGTTGATGCTCTGCGCCTTACGCTCATAGCGACGCGCCGCAATGTGGCTTTTGGCGCGTACCAGCTCATCCATCATGCCGCGGAACAGCATCAGCACCAGCTGGTGCGGGTTGGCTGCCGCCGCCTGAATCGCCAGATCGGATTGTTGATACAGGCCGTAGCCTTCCTGCTCATTACCGTACATTGAGGATGGGTTCCCTTAGAAAATTAGCTAAACAAACTCGTGGTGTTATTCATCTGCGTCATGAGCGACTGCAACTGCGTAAACTGCTTGAGGTAGCGGTTGTACGAAGACTCATAGCGCGTTTCCATTTTTGCGGTTTTGTTGTCGATATCAGTCTGCTGACGGTCGAGGGTATCCTGACGCCCTTTCAGCAAGCCGGTAGTGGAGCTGAGGTATTTATCCAGCGTTTTATCCATCGCTTTAATCAGGCCGTCATTGCCGTTAAAGAACTGCGCCACGGTCTGCGGGTCGTTTTTCAGCTGCTCTTCCAGCTTGTCGGCATCGAAGGAGAATTTGCCGTCTTTGTCGGCGGTGATGCCGAACTTGCTCATGTTCTGATCGCCAAAGGTGCCGCGCAGCATGCTGCTGAGTTCGGTGCCTAACGTCGAAATACTGGCATCGCCGGCAAAAGCGCCGCGGTCAGTGCTGGAACTGCCGGTCGCGGTCAGGCCAGAAATGGTGTCGCGCAGGGTGTTGTAGGCATCGAGGAACGCCTGGACCTGGTTCTTGGTTTCGGTGACGTCGGTATCAATAGAGATAACCAGTGGCTTACCCGTTTCGGTGGTGCTGGTCAGTTTAATGGAGACGCCGTCGACCAGGTCATCGAGGGTGTTGGAGCTGCTGTAGTATTTTTTATCGGAGTCACCCAGAGTAAAGATGGCATCTTTGCCGTCGGTAATAATTTCCGGCTTGTCGAACATCTCCGCACCGCTGGTCATCCCGCTGGTATCCATTTGAATGTCGTACTTCGCGCCGCTCTGATCGCTGTTAAAAATCAGCGTCACTTCCCCGTTGACGCGCATCAGCGAGGCGGTAATACCGTTCTGGCCGGTGGTGGCGGTGGTGGAGCTGGACGCGCTGGGGAAATCAGCCTTGTTCACCGCTGCGGCGAAATCAGAGAGGCTGTTGAGGCCATCCATGTTGATTTCGATCTCTTCGCCATCCAGGGTGATTTTGAGCGTACCGGTAGCGTCTTTAACGGACTGGTCTGTCATTCCCTCAAACGTCTTCTGCTGGGCGGTCGCCAGCTGGGTGACGTTCAGGCTGTAGGTCCCTTTACGCGCGCTGGCGCTGGCGGTGATGGTGGCGATGCCTTCCTGGTTCATGGTCGCGACGTTCTTCAACACGCTGGCGGAACTGGAGTTCAACGCCGTGATGGAGGTGCGGAAGGTGGTTAGCGCCGTGCGCAGCGAATCCAGCGCTTTAGTCTGCGCCTGTAACGTAGTGGTCTGCTTGGTGATCGAGTTTTGCAGCGCAAGAATGTCATAGCCTGCCAGCTGGGTGGCCAGTGTATTCGGGTCAAAATCAGACATAGTAGGTTCTCCAGGCACGCAAGCCACGATCGATATGCAATTGATTTAGCAACTATCGTGCCAACTTTTAAATTGTTATTTATCAATGAATTAAATAATGGCAGGAACAGGTATTTCCGCATTTTCCGGCAGGGGAAAGGAGGGGTCGGATACAAAAACACCGCCATACAGCGGTGTTTTTTCCTGCAATAATCCGTGAAGGATTAACCCAGCAGAGAGGTCACCATGCTGGACATGCTGTTGGAGGTTTTCAGCATGGACATACTGGTCTGTACCAGCAGCTGGTTACGGGTCATGGTAGACGCTTCGGTCGCGTAGTCAGCATCCTGGATGTTGCTCAGCGCCAGGTCGGTGTTGTCTTTCATGTTCGCGAGGTTAGCCGCAGTGTGGCCCAGACGGTTGATGTTCGCACCCAGAGCGGAACGCATGGAACCGACGTTAGCGATAGCCGCTTCCAGACCAGAGATGGTTGCCTGGGACTTATCGAAATCACTTACGTCGATTGACAGACCGCCAGATACGTCGATTTTAGCCAGCTGGCCGGAAACGTCGACCGCCAGTTTCTCATCGGTGGAAGAACCGATCTGGAAGTTCATGGTGTCAGCCAGTTTGCCGCTTGCACCAAACAGGTTGTCACCCGCATATTTGGTGTTGTTCATAATGTTGTTGAGTTCGCTTTTCAGCTCAGTCATTTCCGCACCGATCGCCGTACGATCGTCAGCGCTGTTGGTGTCGTTCGCTGCCTGGGTTGCCAGGTCTTTCATGCGGTACATAATGTTGCTTACTTCATCAAACGCGCCTTCCGCAGTCTGCAGCATCGCAGTCGCGTCAGAGATGTTACGCTGTGCAACGGTCATACCGTTGGTCTGGCCCTGCAGACGGGTAGCAATCTGCAGACCAGCCGCATCGTCAGCCGCGGAGTTAATGCGTTTACCGGTGCCCAGACGTTCCATCGCGGTGGACAGCAGGTTGTTGGATTTGTTCAGAGCATTGGTGGATGCCATGGAAGAAGCGCTAGTAAAGATAGAAAGAGACATAATGATTCCTTTTTTCGTCCTGGTGATTCAGATGTTGTAATAACTCAAGACGACACGGCGGGAACAAAGATTAAATCGATAAATATCAATCGCTCATTTTTTCACCAAAACAAATCNTAACCAATTGATTTCAAAGCCATTAAAAAATCCAAGAAATGAGATAACTCTTCCATTCATCCCTTATCTGTTGCGCAACTACCAGACTAAACCCATATTCAAGTTCGTTTTTTGCGCACCTGTAGCCTATTTTTGAAAATATCCCAATTTTATTTTCAGCCCTGACTTTTCTTTACAT
The DNA here is from genome assembly GCF_028069715.1 of Kluyvera sp. Awk 3. Lineage (NCBI taxonomy): Bacteria > Pseudomonadati > Pseudomonadota > Gammaproteobacteria > Enterobacterales > Enterobacteriaceae > Kluyvera > Kluyvera sp. Awk 3. The sequence continues at coordinate 14,823 of NZ_JANEWH010000031.1, forward strand.
TCACCATATTTAATTAGTAACATTAATTCCTGGCATATTATATCTCAACCATCATTCGTATTTCCGCCATATAAAAACAAATCTGGTTTAAAGCGACACAATAAAATAAAAAATTAAATCCATTTTTTCTCCTTCCACCTCACATCCCGCAAATAATACTCACCAGCATTTAGATCACACCAATAACACATTTAATTCACCAAGAGATCACTTAATTAACATAAGTTTTATTTAACGATGGATGTTAACTTTCAGCAAAATCAGCCCCCTTTTAGCCGCCACTATTGCTAAAAAGCCTGTTGCGCATCACACTTTTATCGCGTAAAAAGGGCGCAGGAAAAAATGATTCCTTCCTGTTGAGGTGTATTACAGACAAAAACGTTTCCGTTGTTTCAACAAACTCACGCCTCTTACAGAAGAACATAACGTCCGCTTTTTAATTTCCCGCAGGCACGCGGCATTCATTAAGAATTCTAAATGGAGTTATCAACTCAATCAGATAATCGCTGAGATTTTCGGGTATCCGCGCGGTTGTCACGATATTACTGGGGTGGTTGAATCCATAACGCATAAATGAATAAACGCTATTGCTCCGTAAACAACTGGCTGGTTGACGTCACCTCAGGATCCATTCTCCATCTCACCACCGGGGAACGAAAACGCCTCGGGGAGTATCAGCTCAAGCTGCTGGATATCCTGGTGCAGGACGCGGGAAAAATCTTCACCCGCGAAGAGTTGACTAACCTGGTGTGGGAACGCCGGGTGATCGGCAATAACAGCCTGCCAAACGCTATCCACGCGCTGCGTACCGCGCTGGAAGATGATGGCAAAAACCAGAGAATTATTAAAACCATCCCGCGCAAAGGCTATCTGCTGGAGGCCGAATACTGCTGCGTGGTGGAAAAAGACGAGGATGAGGTCAGCGACCCGGAAGAAGATCGTGACGTCCAGGAAGACTATCTGCTCTCACCGCAGCCAGAGACTGACGCCATCACTGAAGTGGCCGAAAAAGCGGCCGATATTCAACCCGTAGCGGAAGCTGCGGTTGCCGCCGCGCCAAAACAGCGCCGCTCAGGCATGCTCGCATTTATGCTGGTCATCTTATTGACCGCCACCGCCACCGCAGGTGTCTGCTGGTATTTATTCGGCGGGCGCGCAGAGCATCTGGTTGCGCGTGAGGTCCAGCCCGGCGTCTACAGCAATATCCGCCTCTACACGGTAGAAGCGATGGGGGATCCGGCGTATATGTCCGCCAATCTTTACGGCAAGTTAAAAGACTCGCTGTATGCGCTGAACCAGCAGATCAAAATGCAATCTGCCACGATGAACGTGTACTTCCACACCAACAACTCGTCGTTGAACTACAGCTTTATGCTGAGCAACCAGTGCGACAAGAAGCAGCTGGCGATGGCAATTTACCACTGGCGTACCGATACGGTGCAGCTGAATAACGTAATCCTGCGAGAGACCCGGAGAAAGCTCAATGAACTGGCGACATGCAAAGCCAATTAATCTGCTGATCGCGCTGGTCGTCATACTGGCGCTGTTGGGCGGGCTGCTGGCGGCGAAGCTGATGCCGTCAGAATCGGCGTTGCCAACTGGCCCGGTGACGGGCGGCTTTCAGATGGGTTTTTACGATCTGATGTCGCAGCGTAAAGAGATTTACAACGTCAACCTGCACACCGTGCGCAACGTTCTGATGGCAAACATCACCAACCCTGACGACAACCGCTTTGTGCTGAAAGGGAAGTTTACCCCTACGCAGAAAAAGCAGGGACGGATTTACTTTAACCTGACGCCCATCTACTACAGCTCAGAGCAAAGAGGGTTGATGATTGAAGGGCTTGTGGATCAGTTGATGTACTCCAACTACTGGATGGAGCCGATCTCATTGAGCAACCAATCGCTGGTTGTCGGACAGAATGGTTCGATTTTCCTGTATCCAATGCCGAAATAGCGCCATCTGCCTGATGGCGCTGCGCTTATCAGGCCTACAATCGTAATGAACGCAGGCCTTTGCATTCATTAGCCCAGCAGGTTTTTCACCGTGCTCAGATGCACATTGGCCTGGGTCCCCAGCGCCTGTGAGAGCGCGCTATAGCTGCTGCCGCTGCGTGCCAGCGCTTCGCTCAAACCGCGCGAAGTCTCCAGCGCCTGCTGTGGACTATAGACTGTCGCCATATCGTTGATACGCGAACTGACTCGCTCCTGCTGCTGACGCAGCCTGCTGCGCTGGCTGGTGATGTGATCGAGAGTGGTTTGCAGCTTCATCTGCCCTTCTCGTTCCCGACGCGTCGACAGCGCCAGCACTTCATCACTGCTGGCGCTTTCCGCCTGCGGTGCCAGCAACGTGAAAGCGTCAGCGGGGTAATGCTGGCCTTCACCGCGTACGGTAAGCTGTTGGCTCACACGATCCCAGCGGCTTTCGTCGACGCTAAAGATCAGCTTTCCACCGCCCGCCTGCGCGGCGTGAATCCCTAAACGCCCTAAGCCGACGTTCAGCTTGAGCAGCGTCTGACGCGGCGTCGCCTCTTCCGGTAACACCACGGCCGCCATCTCGCGCTGACGACCGCCGAGCGAGAAGACCAGCGTTTCGCCTCCCGGCTGGCTCAGCAATTTCTCGCTGCCCGGCAGGGTAAAATTCACCGTACTTTTTTGTTCCAGCGACGCCGTCAGATGACGATCGACCGTCCCGCCGGAGAGCTGCGTGCGGCGCGCGAGATGCTTTTGCAGCGCCTGAGTTTGGGCGCTGGCATCACCGCCGCGAGTAGCGGACTGACGCAGCTGCAACAGCTGCGTTTCCGTCTTCGCCAGGTAGCTGTCGGCCTGCTGCACCGCGGTCAGCTGCTGATTGAGCTGCACGTTATAGCGCATCGGGCGCCGCGAAAGCAGCGCCGCTTCCGGAAACGCGCTGCGGTTGGTGACCGTATCAGGGGCGTTAACGCGCCCCACGGTCTGAGGAGCGCCAATGGTACCGCGCCCGGCGTTTGCCGGGGTGGAGGTGGTCAGAGAGCCTGTTTTTAAACCAACTTGCATAACCAATTACAACATACTGAAGAGATTGAGCTGACTGACCATACTGTAGGCCTTATTGGTGATCTGCATTGAGGTCATGTACAGCTGTAAATTGATGGTGGTGGTCGCGGAGTCTGCCGAGTTGAGGTCGGTTTCGACCAGCGAGTTCGACAGGCTCACGTCAGTGTGCGCATCATCAATCAGCGTCAGGCGATTCTGACGGCCACCGAGATCGGTAAACAGTGCGCCCAGGCTATCACTGGTGGTCTGGGTCATGTCGATCATCGCGGAGATGTCGTCCTGATAATCCGCATAGCTCAGATTCGGATCCTGCATCTTCTCGCTGAGTTCTTTCAGCTTGTTCAGCATATCAAGATCGTTGCCCGAACCAGAGAACGCCTGCGCGACATTGGTGTTTTCGGTAATCGACACGCCGTTGGCTACGATGGTTTCACGCGAGTTATCGTTACCGCCATACACGTACTGACCGTCCACCAGCTCGACCGCTTTGGTGTTGGTCTTAGTGCCAGAGAACAGATAGCTGCCGCTCTCGTTCTTACTGTTCATCGAGGCGACCAGCGAGTCCAGCATCGACCCCAGCTCCGCGCCGTAGCTCGCCAAATCTTTCTGGCTCAGGGTGCTGTTGTTGGCCAGCTTAAGTTTATCGCTCACCGCCAGCACCTGGTTGCTCATCGCCGTAATATGCGATTCCTGCACCGACAGCTTACCGCTCAGGCTGGTGATGTTGCTTTGGTACTGTTTAATTGCCGACTGTTCACGGTTCAGCTGTACCAGGCGGCTGGCCGTTACCGGATCGTCCGACGGCACGTTAACACGCTTTTGCGTCGACAGCTGTTCCATCAGCTTGGAAACGCGGCTGCTGTTGGCGCCAAGCTGCGCCAGCATCGCGTTTGAGTTATGAAGACCACTAATACGCATAGCTTAATACTCCTGATGACGCTTAAAAAATGCCCAGCAAATCGCTGAAGACCTGGTTTCCAGCAGCAATCACTTTCATGTTCGCCTGATAGGACTGCATGTAAATTTGCAGGTTAATCGCCTCTTCGTCCTGGTTAACCGCGCTCAGGTTATCCCGCTGCTCTTGCGCCTGCTCGCTGACGGACACCGCCGCGTCCATTTCGGTTTTACTCTGTTTACTGGCAATACCAATCGTGGAGATAATCGCCGCCGCCCCTTCGTTGAGGCTCATGTTGCCGAGGCCAGGGATATTGGTTTTCTGGTTTTTCAGCTCGATCAGCAGGTTCAGGTTATCGCCGTTGCCCGGTTCGTCGGGATCGCTGGACAGGGCCAGCTCTTCCGGCTCGAGATCGTTAACCTGCAATATGCCCGCCGGGTTGGACGGGTCGAAGGTGAACAGCGGTTTTCCCGCATCGCCGTTCAGGTCATAGCCTTTCGCCAGCTGATCGTTGAACATGTCCGCCACCGCCTGCGCCATGCCCTGAATAGCGTCGCCCATCTGCTGGAGCGTACCGGTTTCATAATCGTACAGCGCGCCCAACTGACCGCCGGCGGACGGATTGAGCGAAAACTCACTGGTGGAGAACTTCAGGGTTAACGTCGAATTCCCGTTGCCGTCCGTGCCCACGCTCAGTTGCCCGGCGGTTTTACCGCTGACTAGCGGCTGGCCGTTGCTCAGCGAAACGGTATAGCCGCTGCTGTCATCGCTAACCTTGACCTCTGCCAGCGAACTGAGCTGCTTTACCAGCTCGTCGCGCGCGTCGCGGAGCGTGCTGCTGTTGCCACCGGTGGCGTCCATCTCAACAATTTTCTTGTTGTAGTCGGCAATGCCGCCGCTCAGGGTGTTGATCTGATCAACCATCGCCCCGCGCTGAGTCGTAATGGACTCTTTCTGGCTGGTGACAAAGTTGTTCATGCTATTGAAGCGGGTAGCCAGCGTGTTGGCCTGGTTCAGCAGCTGCTGACGCCGCGCCTGTGATTCTGGCTCCTGGGTCAGCTCGCTCAGGGCGCTGACAAAATCATCAAGCCCGGTACCGATGCTGGTTGAGTCGGTGCCGATCACCTTCTCCAGTGCGCTGATGTACTGGTTGCCCATGCTGTAGTAGTTGGACTTGGTGTTGGTCTGCCACACCTGATTCACCAGATACTGGCTGGAGATACGGCGGATGCTATCCACCTGCACGCCGCTGCCCGGCGTAATCCCGGCTTCGCCCATCGGGCCGATAGCGCTCTGGATGATCCCCTGACGGCTATAGCCGGAGGTCAGGTAGTTGGCCGTATTCATCGACGTGACGTTCATGCCCAACTGGGCTGCCTGCAGACCACTGAAGGCGATATTAATCATACTCATGGCTTACTCCTGCCCTTCGGGTTACGGGAACGACGGGCGTTTTAAGTTCTTGCGGTTGTCCATGTAAAGCGGCCGCTTCCGCCCCATTCTTAAGCGACGCCGTCGTCTGAGGCGACAGCTGGTTGATGATCATCTGCGCGATGCCGGTGCTGCGCTGCGAAGCCAGCTCGGACGCCATCTTGTCATCATAAAAATCACGCATCATTCGCTGCTGCTTGCTGTTGAACGGATTATCTTCCCCCAGCACATCCGACGCTTTGCGCATCTGCGACAGCATCGATTTCAGCATCAGCGCTTCAAACTGCTCGGCAGCCTGTTCCAGATTCTGCGGCTTGACCTGCCCGGTCATATCGCCGGGCAGAATCGCGGTTTGTCGGTTAATCGCATCCAGCATTACATCACCACCAGTTCAGCATCCAGCGCGCCTGCTTCGTGCAGCGCCTGAAGAATGGCCATGGTATCGTCCGGCGCGGCGCCCAGACTGTTCAGGGTGTTCACGATGCTGCGCAGGCTGGTGCCCGCGGCGATCGTCACCATCTGGCCGCGACCGCGGTTCACGCTGACGTCGCTCTCCGGCGTCACTACCGTCTGGCCGCGACCAAAGGCGTTTGGCTGGCTGACGTTGGACGACTCGCGGATAGTCACGGTCAGATTGCCGTGGGAGACCGCCGCGGCGCGCACAATCACGCCGTCGCCAATCACTACGGTGCCGGTGCGCGCGTTAAACACCACGCGCGGCGGCTGCTTGCCGGCGTTAATCTGCACGTCTTCCAGCGCCGACATAAAGGCCACGCGCGCGCCGGCGCCCATTGGCGCTCGCACCGCCACGTTGGTGGCGCTCTGCGCAGTCGCCGTCCCCGCGCCAAAAGCGTTGTTCAGCGCCACGGCAACGGTGTTGGCGGTTTTAAAGCTTGGCCGTTTAAGGTTAAGCATCACCATCGGTTCCTGCTGGAAGTCGCTGGCGATCTCGCGTTCAACGGAGCCGCCGTTCGGCACACGACCCACGGTCGGCGTGTTGATGGTCACGCTTGAGCCGCTGTTGCCTTCGGCCTTGACGCCGCCAACCACCACGTTGCCCTGCGCCAGCGCATAGACTTCGCCGTCAGCACCGCGCAGCTGGGTCAGCAGCAGCGTACCGCCGCGCAGGCTTTTGGCATCGCCAATGGACGATACGGTGACATCAATGCTCTGACCCAGCGAGTAGCCCGGCGGCAGCGTGGCGCTGATCGCCACCGCCGCCACGTTTTTAACCTTCGGGTCGATTTTGGCCGGCAGCTGTACGCCAAACTGGCGCAGCATATTGGTGACCGATTGGCTGGTGAACTTCACCTGGTTTTTATCGCCGGTGCCGTCAAGGCCGACCACCAGGCTGTAGCCAATCAGTTGGTTACCACGTACCCCCTGAATATCCACCACGTCACGCAGCGGCTGGGCCACGGCAGACACGCTGAAGAGGCACAGGAAAAACAGTATCCGTTTAAGCATCATGGCCTCCATCACATCGGGAACAGCGGGTGGTTAAAGAAGCGAACCAGCCAGCCCGCGGCGTTCGAATCGCTGAGCGCGCCGCGCCCGGCGTAAGAGATGCGGGCGTTGGCAATACGCTGTGACGACACAGAGTTATCGCGCTCGATATCATCGGCACGCACCAGCCCGGTCACGCGCATATACTCATCGCCCTGGTTGAGGGTGAGCCATTTCTCGCCGCGAATCGCCAGCACGCCGTTAGGCAGCACCTTAAATACCGCGACGGTGATTGCCCCGCGCAGGCTGTTTTGCTGTTGCGACGTGGCGCTGCCGTTAAAGTTACGGCTGCCGTCAACCGAGCCGGACAGCTTATCGACCGAGTGGCCAAAGGCTTCGGGGATGCCCAGCGAGACATCGTTCTTCTTGCCGAAATTGGTCCGCGCCTGCTTGCTGGCCTGCGTGGATTCATCCAGCTTGACGGTCAGAATATCGCCCACGCGGTAGGCGCGACGGTCCTGAATCAGCGACCAGTTATAGCCGCTGTTGTACACTCCACCGCCGCGTACCGGGGTTTCCGGCATGGCGAAATCTTCCGGCGGCGCATACGCCGCGTCGTCTTTTTGCACCAGCAGCGCCGGGCTTTCACAGCCCGACAGCATCAGCGCCAGCAAAACGACTGCTACCTGCTTTTTCATCTCTTTCACTTCACTGCCCTACCGTTACATCGACTGCGTGACAAACTTCAGCATGTCGTCGGCGGCAGAGACCATTTTGGCGTTCATTTCATAGGCGCGCTGAACGGTGATCATATCGACCATCTCCTCAACGACCTGTACGTTAGAGCCTTCGAGCGACCCTTGTTCCAGCTGGCCAAACGCCTCTTCACCCGGTACGCCTTCTACCGCCTGGCCGCTGGCCGCGGTTTCGAGGTACAGGTTGCCGCCGATGGCTTCCAGACCGGCCGGATTGACGAAGTTCACCAGCGTCAACTGACCCAGCTCAACCGGATCGGCCTCGCCCGCCACGGTGGCGGTAATCGTGCCGTCTTTACCAATCTGCAGGTCTTTGACGTTGTCCGGCAGCTCAATCTGTGGGATCAGCGGCAGGCCCTGGGCATTGGTCAGCACGCCTTCCGGCGTTTTCTGCAGGTTGCCGGCGCGGGTGTAGGCGATATCGCCATTGGCGGTTTCGACCTGGAAGAAACCCTGACCGGAGATCGCCACATCAAGGCTTTGCCCGGTGTTCTGGATGCTGCCGACGGTGAACTCTTTCTGCGTTCCAACGACCTTAACGCCGGTCCCGTACTGGATGCCGGTCGGGGAGACGTTGTTCTGATCCAGCTGGCCGCCCGGCGTGCGCTGATTCTGATAGAACAGATCGGCAAACATCGCGCGATCGCGTTTAAAACTGGTGGTGTTAACGTTCGCCAGGTTGTTCGAAATGGTGGTCATGCGGGCGTCTTGCGCCGCTAACCCCGTTTTGCTGATCCATAAAGCAGGATTCATTGGTATTCCTTAATCGTATTCTTAAGTGCCGCGAATCAGGCGGTTGCCTGCGGTGGCGAGATCTTCTGCGGCTTTCATCATCTTGATCTGCGCTTCAAACTGACGGTTGAGCGCAATACTGGAGACCATTTCGCCGATGGCCGACACGTTGGCCGCTTCCAGATGCCCGGCGGCCACCGTCACGTCTTCATCGCGTGGGGTAAACGCCGCGTTGCTCACCAGGAAACCCGCGTCGTTTTTGCTCAGCGCACTGGCCGGAATGTTCACCAGCTTCACGCGGTCGATATCCATCGGCGCGGCAATGTCGCCGTCATCCGGCACGATGGTGATCACCCCATCTTCAGCGATGGAGACTGACGAGTACGGCGGCAGCACGATAGGGCCGTTATCGCCTTCCAGCGGCAGCCCGTTGATCGACAGCTCCCCTTCGGCATTGATATCAATCTGGCCGTTGCGGGTATAGACCTCACGGTTGCCGCTGCGCAGCGCAATCAACCCATCGCCTTTTACGGCGATGTCCAGATCGCGGCCGGTTTCCCGTACCGCGCCTGGCGCTAAATCGACGCCGCCCTGAGTGGGCTGCGCCAGGTAGCGGGTGGCATAGCCCTCGCCGCTCACCTGTTGGGTCAACGCGTTGTCGAGATCGCTGCGGAAACCCTGAGTGTTGACGTTGGCCAGGTTGTTCGCGTGGATCTCCTGCTGCGACAGGCTGCGCGACGCGCCGCTCACCGCGGTGAAAAGTAAGCGATCCATCGATTACACCGCCTGGAACAGCGCGCTCATCATGCTGTCGTTGGTGCTGATGACTTTGGTGTTCGCCTGGTAGTTACGCTGCGCGGTCATCAGGCCCACCAGCTCGGAGGTCAGATCGACGTTGGACGACTCCAGCGCACCGGAAACGATAGAACCCAGCAGGCCGGAACCCGGCGTACCGGTCAGCGGCGCGCCGGAGCTGGCGGTTTGCGCCCAGGTGGTGCCGTCCTGCGACTGCAGACCGTTCGGGTTGGTGAAGTTCGCCAGTACCAGCTGGCCCTGCAGCAGTCGTTCACCGTTGGAGAAGGTGGCGTACACGCTGCCGTCTTCATCGATCGCCTGGCCGGTACGTTCACCGGAGGCGTAGCCGTCGCCTTTGTTTTTGCTGACGGAGAAATCGGAGCCGTACTGGGAGGTGCCGTTGTAGCTCATGTCGATAGTGATGGATTCAGCGCCCGCAATGTCTGCTGTCAGCGGAACGGAACCACTCGGGTTGGTCAGGATGCCCTGGCTATTGAAGGTCAGGTTCTGCACCTGATCGACGCCGCCATTGGTCACCGGCTTATCGTCCATGTAGTAATGCACTTCCCACTCGTTTTCACCGGTCTTCACAAAATACTGGTTCAGCGTGTGTTCGCGGCCCAGAGAGTCATAAACCTGAGTCGTGTAGGAGTTGTTGTAAGAGGTGTTGTCTTTCGGGTCGAACGGCGAGGTCGCCGGGACTTCCGCGCGCGCATCCAGGTTCGCGGTAAAGTCGATGCTCTCGGTCGCTTTCGCCGGAATAGAACCGCTGCTGATGGTCAGGTTGCTGATGGTTCCCACCTGTAGCGTACCGTTGGCATCAACCGGATACCCTTGCAGGTACATGCCCAGGTTATTGACCAGGTTACCGGCGCTATCGGTGCCGAAGTAACCCGCACGGGTGTAAGCAGTGGTACCCGCGCTATCGCGAACCATAAAGAAACCGTTGCCGTTAATCGCCAGATCCAGCGCGGTGCCGGTGGAAGAGATGCTTCCCCCTTTGGTAATGCTCTGGGTTACCGCTGAAACGCCGACGCCCAGCGGCTGGCTTTCCGCATACAGCGCGGAGAACTCAGCGCGGCCAGACTTGAAGCCCACGGTGCCGGAGTTGGCAATGTTGTTCGAGATAGCGTTCAGCTGTTCGGTAACGGCATTCAGACCGGAAGTTGCAATACTAAAGCTCATAATCGTTCCTGTTTAATTAACTGCCTGATTCACTTCAGGCTTTGTTCTTAGAGGTGTTACCAAACTGGGTAATATTGTTGTAGGCGATTTCACCCAGACCGTTGATGTTCAGTACGGTCGAGCTGCCGTCGAGCGGGATACGCACGTTGTTCACCACGCCGCCGATTTCAACCGGCACGTTCTCTTCGCCGGTATCGGTCACCACGCTCAGGGTATATTTCCCTTCGCTCAGGCCGAGTTCTTCCGGATCGATGTTGAAATCCACCTGTCCGGCTTCCTGTTTGCCCAGCTCGATTTTGTGCTCGACGCCAGCGGAATCTTTAACAATCACCGTCACCACGTTGGCCGCGTGCTCCAGCGTCAGACGACCATCAAGCACGGTTTCACCGTCACTCTCGATAGAACTGGTCTGTACCATCACATGCTGCCCGACCAGGTTGCCGGTGGTGAGAGTTTGCAGGTTGTCCATCAGCACAGAGCTGTTGGCCATTAGCTGCGACATGGTTTCCATCGACTGCACCTGGGTCAGCTGCGCCAGCTGACTGACGTACTCGGTCCCGTCGGTTGGGTTGAGCGGATCCTGGTTCTGGATCTGCGCTACCAGCAGCTGCATAAACATGGTGTTCATGCCGGAGGCGGTGCTGTTGCTGGTAATGCCGTCGGTGGAGCTGGAAGCCCGGCTATTGGCGTAAGAGTTATCAACGTTCATGCTTATACTTCCCCAAGTCGCAGCAGGCTTTGCTGCATGCTTTTTACGCTGTTAAGTACGTCGACGTTGGTTTCAAACCCACGTGACGCTGACATCATGTCCGCCATCTCTTCCACCACGTTGACGTCCGGGTAGTAGACGTAGCCGTCGTCGCTTGCCATCGGGTTGTGCGGCTCATAGCGCTGCACCGCGTTGCCCGTTTCAATGACGTCCATCACCTGCACGCGCGCGCCGGTGAGCGCGCGGCTGTGCATCAACTCATCGTTTTGATAAACCGCAGCAAACACCGGACGACGCGCTTTATAGGTGCCGTCTTCGGTGGCGGAGGCGGTTTCCGCGTTGGCGAGGTTACTGGCGATGGTGTTAAGACGAACTGTTTGCGCCGTCATCGCCGACCCCGAAACGCGATAGATATCCGAAAAAGCCATATTGCGTGGTTACCTGCGTTGGATTACTTGCCTTCAATGGCCTGCTTGAGACCAGTGAACTTCATGTTTAAAAAGGCCAGGCTCATTTGGTAGTCCTGGGTGTTTTTCGCAAACTCGGCCTGCTCAACGTTCAACGAGACGGTGTTGCCGTCTGAAGAGGGTTGATAGGGCACGCGATACATCTCCTGCGCTGACGTCTGCGTGGAAAAACTCGACCGTGAGCGTTGCATCTCGGAGGCAAAATCAATATCTTTAGCCTGGAAGTTGGGGGTATCAACGTTTGCCAGATTGGCTGAAAGCAGCTCTGCTCGGGAAAGTCGAAGTGCTACAGCCTGTGGATGAACGCCCAATGCTTTGTCAAAAGTAATACTCACAATTCACACCCTCGTGATGCTAAAACCTGCATGATCTGCTCACTCGTATAGCAATATTCATGCCAAGGTTTTAATTACATGATTTATAATGTTTTTGTTCATTTTTTTCGCGCCAGTGTGAAACGGGATTTCCGCTTCCTCACCGGCCTTTTCCTGCTCGCTATCTCTGCCGCGATTCCCGCGTCCGCCGCTGAGCGCCCGACCAGCGCCCGTAAGCAAATCTATGTCGCCGTCCAGCTCCACGCGGCTGATATTGTTCGCCAGGAAGCGAAACGCCGCCGGTGGCCGGAATATCAGGCGAAAATGAACCTGTTTATTCCCTCCGAAGCCTCGCAGTACGCGACCTGCAGCCAGGAACCTGCCGTGTCGATCCCCGGCGGCGACCGTCTCGATCTCAACCGTCTACGTTTTGATGTGCGCTGTGCGGATGCCAACGGCTGGGATATCGCGGTCACCGTCAAACCGGATATCTATCTGCCAGTCGTCGTGGCCGACAGCACCCTCGAACGCGGCCAGCAGATTTCCGCCGACAACCTCACCATTAAAAAACTCAACATCAGCAACACGCGTGGCGACTACCTGACCGATCCGGCAGAGGTTATCGGCCTGACCGTGAAGCGCCGCGTGCGCGACCGCCAGCCGATTACGCTCAACCAACTGGAGTCACCGCTGCTGGTTGAACGTGGCCAGCGAGTGCTGATGGTGGCTGAACAAAATGGCGTCGAGGCCCGTACCATGGGCGAAGCCATGAAAAAGGGGCGTAAGGGCGAGATTATTAAGGTGAAAAACGAGAGTAGCGGTCGCGTGGTCAGCGCCATTGTCGCCGACATCGGCGTGGTAAACATGGTGTACGCCAGCGGGAATTAAAAAACTTCCCGCAACGTTTAAGTTATCTTCCTTAACTGCCGCTCTTTACTGACAACGGCACAGGAAGTCCGACTTCCGCAGGGCAAGGTTCATACGCCACCACCATAAACAATGAGAACGAGGGCGCAGCGATGAAAGTAACCGCACCACAGTACAACCTGACCACCGCAATCAATAAAGCCAGCAGCGCGGAGCAGACCCGCACCGTGGCTCAGGAAGGCACCAGCGTGACGCGCAGCGCCGCGATTGATCCGGTTCTTGGCGATGCGCAAACGCAGCTGAGCACGCTGCCAGAAGTCGACATGGCGCGCGTCGCCGAAATGAAAGAAGCCATCAGCAGCGGCAAAATCAGCGTCAATATTGATTCACTGACCGATGCGATGCAAAAGTATTTCCAGAGGTAATTTATGACTAACGCAGCCCAACGCGTTAAAGCACTGATTCAGGACATGACCGAAGACCGTAAACGCTATCATGCCCTGACCACACTACTTGAAAAGCAGCGCCACCACATTGTTGCCCGCGACGCTGCCGCGTTAGATAGCGTGAACGAGCAGATTATGGCGCTGTACCATCAGCTGTCGCAAAGCAGCCAGCAGCGCTACCAGATTCTCGGCCAGTTAGGGATTGACCCGAGCACCGAAGGCCTGAAAACGCTGATCGCCCGCCTGCCCGCCGCCCATCAGCCTTCTGTTTCCGCCCTCTGGCAAAGCCTTCAGCAGCAGGCTGCTGATTGCCGGATCGCCAACGACTACAACGGGGCGTTGATGAGTATGCAACAGGAGATTCTGGGGAATTTGCAGAATGCCAGCGCGCCGGAGAATTGGTTGTATCAGCAGGGGTGAGTCCCTGCTTTTTTGTTTTCCCTTCTGAGTAGCCAAAATGCCAACATCCCACATGCTTCACCAGCTGGCTGAAGCACACCAGAGAACCTTTCATTCACTGTTAAGAATCGGCTTTACCTCAAACGAGGCTCGCAACGATATCCCGTCTATTCTGGATATCCAATGCGTGAGCGATGCCTTTCAACAGGGTGAGCCGTCATTCAAACAACCGTTTGATTTTGTCCAGGTACAAGGTGGTTTAGATATCCTTAACCAACTGAAAACGTGGCTGGATGTGACGCCAACTTTCAGTGACCTGCTCCTCTGCAACGCCGATGAAGATACCTTTGCCCAGGCTGCATACTGGTTAGGCCGTAAAGGCTACCGCTGCCTATGCCAGTCTGCACAAGGGGATGACTTTTATTTCTCCGTACTCCCCGAGCCACGTCAGCATATTGTGATGACCGCAACGGCCGATAATTACCACTTTGCTGAGCCGCTGATCCACCTTGCTCGCCAGGATGGTCATTTAGTGACGCCGCTTTCACTGAAAGGGTTAACCAAAGAAGTGCTACAGGGTTGGTTACAACACTGCGATGTTGCCTGGTTTGAGTGGGGAGATAGTGCGGTTATCGCCGCCAGCCATTTACAGAAATCCTGCCGCATGGTTTGCCGTATTCATCGCTATGAGCTGTACGACAAAACCTTTTTAAACGCCAACTGGCATAATATCGATGAGGTCATCTTTGTCTCAGAAGCGATGAAAGTCCGATTTATGACGCTGCTGGGCGATAAGTTGCCCTCAACGTTGGTATTAAAAGTCATCGGCAATCTCACCCACCATCAGCCAGCCAGCACAGCCCGGAAAACCCGGCGCGACGGTTACCAGATAGGCTGCGTCGCTCGATTTGTCGGCATCAAAAATCTGTTTCTCCTGATTCCGATTATGCAAATGCTGATCCAGCGAAATAATCGCTATCGGCTAACCATCGTTGGACGCGTTGAAGATGAGTGTCTGTATGAGTCATTCATCGAGTTTATAGCGCAAGCCGGGATGGCTAAATATATAAGAATTGAAGGCGAAATCCCGCCCCATAAGATGGCCCAGTGGTATAGCAATAAATCGTATCTGCTCTCTACCAGCTATTTCGAATCACAGGGCATGGGCATTTTTGAAGCCATGATGGCCGGTGTCAAACCAGTCGTGTTTTCCGCGAGCGGCGGGTTGCGTGAATACCTCCCCGCAGAATGGTGTTTTACCCAACTGGATGAAGCAATTGAACAGCTTTTAACGCCCCCTATGCCCGCCGAATATTATGCGCAGCAGGCAGTCACGTTACTCAAACAGGATAGTTTCACCGAAGCCTACCGCGAATGCTGGACACAACCTGAAGCAGTGCGCACTTTTACCATTATTATCCCAAGCTACAATCGGGAAGAGATGATCATATCGGCCATCACTTCAGCGCTGAACGTGGACTATCCATATTTTGACGTGGTAGTGGTGGATGACGGCTCAAGCGACAACAGCCTGGCGCGAATTGCGGATATGTTTGACGATCCCCGTCTGCGAGTTATAGCCAAAAAGCACACCAATGCACCAGATACCCGTAACGTCGGGATTAGTCACGCTCAAGGGGAATACATCGTTTGGCTGGACAGCGACGATATCCTGCACCGCTCAACATTACGCCATTACGATATGCTGCTCACCCGCTGGCCAACATGCGATATTATCTCGTGTGGTATCAGTCAGTTCGGCAGTGAACAACGGCTCTTTTATCGAACAGAAACAGCGCTTCCTCCGGCTAATTTGCTGCCACAGATCGTGCTGGGATGCCCTATCATCAATCCTGGCTGTTGTGTAAGAAAACAGATTTATGATGTCGTTGGTGGCTTTAACGATAGCTTCCTGCGTGCGCACGACTACGAATTCTGGTCACGAGCACTAGGCAGCGCCAGCGTACTCTTTACCTCACGCAATAACGTGCAGTATCGCCTGCACGCCAACAACCTGACGGGAATAGGCCAGCAGGTTGATAACACCTATGAATACCGAATATTCTCCAGCATCATCGCGCGCTATCCAGCGCGTTTACTGTTCCCGGAAATGCCCGCCTCTCAGATAAAAACCGTCATAGCCCAACTCCGCGAAAAGCGAGAGAAAGCATGCGGGCTAGAAAATCTAGTCATTGTTATCCCCGCAATGGGAGAAGCCGTAGAGAAACTGGATACGGCCTTTCAGGCCCTAGGTATACAGCAGGATCGTGCATTTGAAATCTGGGTTGTATCCGATCACGACCTTAGCTTCCTCTCAGTGCCAACGCAGCGCAGCGAACGCTACGATCCTCAGGCTATTGTGCGAGATATTGCCGAAAAGCGCCCGGCACACTATTCCTACATTTACGCCTTTCAGCCCCATACGGCCCTGGCACCCGACGCTATTAGCCAACTTAAACAGCATATTTTGACAAAAACGAACGCGAGGCCGGAAGGATTTACCTGTCTGCGAACAATTCAACAGGTATCACTATGAATAAGATGATGGCAATGCCACTCACTGAGAAACTCAATCAATTATTTACCTTCGCCGCCGAGGAGGATTTTGATAACTACTCATTCAACTGCCTTGGCGAGATGATCACTATTTTCCACATGAAGCAGGATTTTATTCCGCAACAGATTCGGCAGCATAACACCTTCTATGAAGCTGAATTTCTGCAAACGCTTAGCTTTTTCTGGGATCGGCAGGGCGCGGTATTTGATATTGGTGCCAATATAGGTAACCACAGCCTTTGGTTCGCCAAAATTATGGGGGCCTGCGTTTGGGCATTTGAACCCATTCCAATGAATGCGCTAACGCACTGCATAAATATGGAAATCAATCATGTAAAAGATCGTGTCCGCTTCTTCCAGATCGGGTTAGATAAGATAGATGGCGAACTGTCCATGGGCATGGCAAAAGAAGGCAATATGGGAACCTGGTCAATGCTGACCGGAGGCGGTGAAGACAGCGTCAAGGTAAGCGTAACGCCTCTTGACAGTCTTTTAGAAAAAACACCTCTGGATTTGCCCATTTCCGTAATCAAAATCGATGTGGAAGGAATGGAGGAAAACGTACTTCATGGTGCCAGAGATGCTCTTCAACGCTTTAAGCCGGTCCTGGCTATGGAGAGCGCCACGCTGAGCGAACTGAGCTCGCTGGAAACGTTGATTTCCCCCTGGGGCTACTTCCCTGTAGAGGTCATGAACTATACGCCTACGTTTATCTGGCTGAATAAACATAACCCGTATCATATGGAAAAACTCAGCGAATACATTCGCCGCCGGACAATTCTCAAACGCCAAACACGTTACGCCTGATATCCTCCACATTCCCCCCGCTCCTACAGGGGGAATGTACGGCCACCACTACAGTAGCGACAACCCGCACAGCAAGCTGTAATCTGCCGTATTCCCTGGCTCACCCACTGACGGATTTTTCTGCTGCCAGCCGCGCAGCGCACTTACCAGCAGCGCGACATCGTCCTGGGTCAGTTCCTTCTGCTCGGCGCGAATGACGCACAGCATTTTGATGTGGAAAAACTGCCGCGCGAGGCCGAGCAGCGCTTCGCCGTAATTGGTGCAGCCTACGCCGGGGAAAATATCGCTATACAGCTGATAAATGAGGATATTGCGCAGCGTATGCGGCTGTTCGTCAAACAGCGCGATCGTGGGCCATGCCGAATCCAGCGCCTGCTGACGCTCTGCCAGACGTGCGGGCTGCATAATCGCCAGTTCGCTCAGCTTCAGCGACATTCCCATTTTCTCCACCATCGGCAGATTCAGGTTCAGGCGCATCGCCCCCATCTCTTTAAGCTCCGCCGCACGGTTCTCGATGATGGGCGGCAACATAGCAAACTGCTGCGCCAGTACACCCTGTTCCGCCAGCGTGGCCAACTGCGCCCCCATGTCGACCAGTAGCGCCGGATCGCTTTCGCCGTTATCCAGATGCTGCTGTGCTTTGCTAAGCAGTATGCCGATGGCATACAAGCTCTCTTCCAGCGTCAGCGCCGGATGCACCGCCAGGTTGATACACTGCTGGTTAAGCGCTTCGCTCCACGCCGAAAGTAACTCTTCACTCTGCGGCGCGGCCTTTGAGGTATGCAGCACGAAGGCCTCCGGGTTGAACAGCATCTCTTTTGCCGCCGTTTCACAGCCAATATCCAGCGTTTCACGCTGCTGGTTTTTCAGCTTTACGCTGATGTGCGGCCACTCCTGTTCGGCATTCTGGCACGCCGGACAGGCACACGACGTCTCCCGCGCATCGAAGCGTGCAACGAATTCAGGTTGGTAATGTTCAATCAGTTCCATGTGTGTTCTCTTTGGTCGTCTCGGCTTCACGATGTTTACGGAAAAACCAGTGCGTACAGTCGATCAGCTCACCCGTTTTCGGGTCTGGATGATGCTGCAAGAAAGCAAAGCTCGGGCTAAAGCCCAGCCACAGCGGCGTCTGCTGCTGCAGATTTTGCCAACAGTGATCCAGACTGAGCGCTTGCTGGTAGGTCTCCAGCAACGTGTCGTAATAGTTGGCATTCACCGCGTAGGCGCACGCGCAGCCCGCTTTGTAAATTCGCGCCACGCCCTGCATGGTCCGCGTGGGCACGAAGCGTTCATAGCGCCCGCCCAGCAGCAGCACCTGCCAATCCAGCAGTTCCAGGCCGTTGAGCAGTTTGTTGATGTTGTTCACCGCGTTTTCTTTTTTCACAAACCGCAGTTCGGCATCCAGCAGCACCACGTTCTTCCAGCCCTGCTGTTTAGCGTGCGCCACAATCTGGTAGTGGGTCTGCCGCGCGGCGGCATCGCTCGACTCGGCCTTCACTTTCGCCACCGGCCAGATTTGATCGGCCTGGACGCCAAGCGCCAGCAGCGCCTCACAGCGTTCGGGAAGCATCTCCTCCTGCTGCGGTTCGTAAATCACGGCAACCTTCTCAAACACCGACCAGTTCACCAGCGTGTTGAGCGGCGCGGTGCTCAGGCGACGGTAATGCGCCAGCAGGTTGGGGTCGTGGACGAAATCTTCCAGCGTCAGATCTACCGCTGTGGAGCTGTCCATGATGTAGTCTTTATCGAAGGTATTACTGCTGTGCGAAATGCAAAGAATGCTCTGCTTCGGGTCGATCTGCTGCACCGGCGTCGTAAAACGGTTCAGGAAGGCATACTCTTCTGCCCGGGTAGCATCATCGTCATAACGGTTTTTCTTCAGCAGATTACGGTGATAGCCAAAAGTACCGTTCAGCGCATGGTGCGCGCCGAAAGGGTGCGTCAGGTAGATTTTGTCCAGGTGGCTGTACCAGATGTAGATCTGGTCGCAACCGGAGAACAGCGCGTGATGACTCTGCATCTGCGTCACCTGATGGGAAATTTTATTCGGCGGATAATAGTCGTCATCATCAAAACAGAGGATGTACTCGCCCTTCGCCAGCGCGTTAAGCCGGTTGCGTTTATGGCCCAGCACCAATCGCTCCGGGCTATGGATATAGCGTACGTTCGGCGTCGCCGGGTCGCTCATCATCTCGATGAGATCGGCGTTACTGGTCGGAGAATCGTCGAGAATAATCAGCTCGCGCTTGTCCGCCGGGTAGTCCTGGTACTGCCAGATATAGAGCAGATAGGGCAGAAACTCGCGGCGGTTATAGGTCGGGCAGACGACACTGACAAATGGCGTTGTTTGCGGCTGCGGGCGCTGCTGGCGAGCGAGCAGCGCGGACATCAGGTTTGGTTTATTGGCGGTCTTCATCACAATTATCGTTGGCGCGCGGCGGCCAGCTGCTGACGCAGCCAACACTGGGTAGAAACAGAATCAGTCATTTTTTGCTCCCGACGGCTCCTTTCCATCCGTTGGTCGCTGCGTTTGGCGTCCAGTACCAGCTCGAGGCTCTTTTCGCGCTTCGCCTCAGCCAGCAGATTGCCCTGAATTTTTTGCGCTTCGAGGTTAGCCAGCGCCTGCTCTTGTTTCTGCCAGTCGATAACACGTTGAATATTGTGCTTATATTTCGACTGGTTAATCATCATCACGGCGCTATTGACGCTCTGCTCCGCCAGCCCGGAGGCCAGCGAGGTCAGCGCATCAATATTCTTCTCAAAGCGCTGGCAGACCTGCTTTTGCGAGGCCAGCTTCGAACTGAGATCATCAACCGCGCGCGTGCGCATCAGATGAAGCTGTTCCAGCGTAGAAATCAGTTTATTCATCGTGCATTACCCTGCTTGCGCCAGCGTACGCAGATCGTTAACGGTCGAATCCATTAACGCCGCGTCCTGAACTTCCTGTTGTAAGAACTGCGTGATGGCCGGAGAGAGACGGACGGCTCTATCAGCCAGCGGGTCTGCGCCAGCAACGTACCCCCCCAGCGGAATTAACGGCTTAATGCTCTGGTATTCGGCATACAGCTGCTTAAGCGTGCGCGCGGCGAGCTGATGTTCGCGGGCGGTGACCTGGCTCATGCAACGGCTGATCGACTGGCCGATATCGATGGCCGGATAGTGTCCTGCTTCCGCCAGATGGCGCGACAGCACGATATGGCCGTCGAGCACCGCACGCGCGCAGTCGACGATCGGATCCTGCTGATCGTCGCCCTCCGCCAGCACGGTATAGATCGCGGTCATCGATCCGCAGCTTTCGCTGTTGCCGGCGCTCTCCACCAGACGGGGGATCATACTGAACGCCGACGGCGGATATCCTTTGGTGGCGGGAGGTTCGCCGAGTGATAGCGCAATCTCACGCTGCGCCATGGCGTAGCGGGTCAGCGAGTCGACCAGCAGCAGCACGTCTTTGCCTTTATCGCGGTAATAGCTGGCGATGGTGTGACACAGCTCGGTGGCTTTGATGCGCATCAGCGGCGATTCGTCCGCCGGTGCGGCGACAATCACCGACTTCGCCAGCCCTTCGGCCTGTAGCGAGTTCTCGATAAACTCTTTCACCTCACGGCCACGTTCGCCGATCAGCCCCACCACCACCACTTCGGCCTGGGTGTAGCGGGTAATCATGCCGAGCAGCACGCTTTTGCCCACGCCGCTGCCCGCCATCAGCCCCACGCGCTGGCCTTTGCCGATGGTCAGCAGGCCGTTAATGGCGCGGACGCCAACGTCCAGCGGCGCCTCCACCGGCTGGCGTTTCAGCGGGTGAACTTGCGGTAGCTGCTGCGGCAGCAGCGTGTCGCCGCCGAGTTTGCCTTTGTCATCCAGCGGTTCGCCAAGGCCGTTAACCACCCGCCCCAGCCACTGGTCGCCAATCATCACGCCTTCGCTTTTTCCGGCGGGAAACACGCGCGCGCCGGCAATCAGGCCGGAAGGCTGCTTGAACGGCATCAGGTAGGTGACTTCGCGGTCAAAGCCCACCACCTGCGCTTCCATCATCTCGTGCTCGATGCTTTCGACGTGGCACAGCTGGCCAATCGCCAGACGACAGCCGACGCACTCCAGCAAAATGCCGTTGACGCGGACCAGTCTCCCGGCGACGCGCGCCAGATCGATCTGTTCAATGGAGCGCAGCGCCTGTTCGAAATCAAGGCTGCTCATGCGCGGCTTCCGGCAACAGGTTGTCCTTCAGCACCGACACGCACTGGTCGAGGCGGTGCTGACAGCCAACGTCCATCTCGGTGGTATCGGTAATCACGCGGCATTCGCCCAGCTCAAGCGCCGGATCGGCAACCAGCCCCCACTCGCGGGTCTTTTCCGGCTCCGCTTCGCTGATGCGGCGGAATTCTTCAGCATTGAGCATCACGCGAATTTGCTCCGGCGGCTGCGGCAGGCTGGTCACCGCCTCTTCCACCAGCGCCAGCAGCTGCGTCGGGTGCAATGCCAGCTCGCAGCGAATCACCTGACGGGTGACTTTCTCCACCAGCTGTAGCAGCTCTTCGCGACGACGCTGTTCATAACCGTCAAGGAAACGCTGGACGTCGGCGGTGATGCGCTCAAACGGCGCCGCCGCGTCCAGGAACTGCTGGCGAGCCTGCTGTTTACCTTCGGCGAGCCCTTTACGCATCCCGTCATCAAAGCCCAGACGCATGCCTTCCTGATAGCCTTCCTCTTTGCCTTCTGCCATTCCCTGCGCGAAGCCCTGATTCACGCCCTCGCGGAAGCCTTCCTCAAGCTGCTGCTGATACGCCGCCGGATCCGGCGCGGCAACCGACTGGTCGTCCATCGGCGCGTCAGGCGTCGCCCAGCGTTTACGCAACGGCGGGAATTTATGCAGCTGCGGTTTCGCGGTGGCATGGCGGTTGGCGCTCAGCGATAAGCTGCGTTTTTTGAACATGGTTTATTCCACCGTCTGTTCTGCGAACAGCTGTACCTGAATCTCACCCTCTTCCACCAGCTGGCGCAGGGTCTGCATAATCTCTTTACGCACCTGCTCGATACGGCTGACCGGCACCGGCCCCAGGCGCGTGGTGGTGCTTTGCAGCAGGGTCACCTGGCGCTTCGGCATGACGTTGAAGATCGCCTGACGCAGCACCGGCTCGGTGCCCTTCAGCGCCACGGCCCATTCATCGATCGGCACTTCATCCATCAGGCGTTGCAGGGTCATCGGGGTCTGGCGGCTGAGGATGTAGAACTCATACATCTCATCCTGCAGATCGTCGACCACGCTCTCGTCACGTTCGCGCAGCTGCTCCAGTAGTTCCTGCTGGTTGCTGGGGATACGGTTGACGATATTCGCGGCGTGCTTGATACCGGCGACCTTCGAGCCGTGCTCGGAGAGCACGGCGATGCCACGGTCAATCAGGCGATCCAGCTCGTCGATCACGTCGCGGTTAACGTCATCCAGACGCGCAATGCGGTAGATGATTTCGTCCTGACGTTCACTCGGCAGCACGCTCAACACGCTGGCTGCAATATCCGGCGGCAGGAAGGCGAGGAACACCGCCTGCAATTGCAGGTGCTCTTGCTCAATCAGCGCCGCCAGCTGCGGAATATCCACCCATTGCAGGCGCGCCATGCGATAGCGAATCTCATCACCGTAGATGCCGTTAATCACGCTGCGGGCAATTTCGCCGCCCAGCGCTTTTTCCAGAATGCTCCGCAGGTAATAACGCGATGCGCCGTTGATACCACTCTGCTCACGGTAGTCGGAGAAGAAGTTGTTCATCGCCTGACGCGCGTGGTTAACCTTCACATCATGCAGACGCGCCATGGTTTCGCTCAGCAGCACAACCTCTTCACGGTTCAACTTCTGCATCACCTGCGCCGCGGCTTCCTCTCCCACGCTCATCAGCAGAATGGCCGCCTGTTCCAGACGGCTGCGGCTACCTGAATTACTATTCCGATTTGCTGTTGCTTCGGTCATTGCTGTTAATCCACTGTTTCAGTACTTCCGCTACGCGCTCCGTCTCGCTCTGGGCCAGAACCTGGAGATACTCCACCTTGGTTTCCAGGCCGGAACTTTGCGGCGGCAGCAGATCGTCGTTGTTGTTAAAAGCGGTGCTCGGCAGCGCGGTGAGATTGTCATCCTGAGCTTCGGACTCATCGGTCAACAGGCCGCGTTCGTTCTGTTGGGCCTCGTTCACCAGACGCTCGCGACGTCCCAGACGCTGGGCCAGCGGACGGACGCCAAACAGCAGCGTGAGTAAGGCCAGCAGGCCAATCCCGCCGTTTTGTCCCCAGTACTGCATATCCGGGTCTTTCCACCACTTCTGGTTCAGCATGCTGTCGGTTGCTGGCGCGGTGAAGGCGAGCACGTCCAGCGTCAGCGCGTCGCCACGTTCTTTATCAATACCGGCGGCGCTCTCCACCAGACGGGTGATCGACGTCAGCTGAGTGGGGGTAATATTGGCCAGCGCAGGCGCGGACTGGTTCAACGCCACGGCGACGCTCAATTTCTCCAGCTTGTAGCCGGGATGGCGGATATGGCGGATGTCGCGATCGAACGCGTATTTACGCTGCTCCTGGCTACGGCTGGAGAGGGAACGCGGGTCGCTGGTGTTGTTAGCAGCGGTGTTAGCCGCTGGAGCCGCATCGCCCGCCGCCTGTGCGGCAGCGGCCTGCGGGTTCTGGTTCACCGGGCGGTTGCTTAGCGAGCCGGGAATCCCGAACGCCATTTCGTTGGTGGTGTTCTCCTGGCTTAGCTGCTCATCGCTGACGCGCGGATCTTTGCCCAGACGTTCCTGAGTCTCTTCCACACGGCTTAAGTCCACGGTCGGCGCAACGCTGATGCGGTAGTTGCCCGCGCCCACCAGGGAGGTCAGCAGGCTGGCGATATTCTTGCTGGTGTCTTCGCGGATACGCTGCATGACATCGTCGCCCAGGCGTTTACCGGCGATGCTGCCGTCCGGCCCGGCCACGCCATCAGACAGCAGATTGCCCGCCTGATCGACCACGCGTACGCTCTCGGCGGACATACCCGGTACGGAACCGGACACCAGTTGCACAATCGAGGCCACCTGCTGTTCATCCAGCTGTCGGCCATAGCGCAGTTGCACCACAACCGAGGCGCTGCTGTTCGGCTTATTGGTCAGCACAAACGAGCTGGACTCGCTCAGCCCAAGATGAACGCGCGCGGTTTCTACCGGGTCCAGCGCCATGATGCTTTTCGCCAGCTCGCCTTCCAGGCTGCGCTTGTAGCGCACGTTCTGGATAAACTGGCTGCTACCGAGCATCTCTTCTTTATCCATCAGCTCATAGCCGTCCGGCGTTGCCGCGCTGATGCCTTTGGCCGCCAGCGCCATACGCGCCTGGGACAGTTTGTTTTCGGTCACCAGCACCTGGCCGTTATCCGGATTAATGCGGTAGGCAATGTTTTCCGCGCCCAGTACGTCCACGACCTGCGCGACCGGCACCTGCTCCTGCGCGCCGTACAGCGCGACGTAGCCCTGATTGTGATTCCACAGCGACGCAATGATGGCGATCGCCAGCACCACGCCGCCGGCAATCACCAGCAGTTTCGGATTGTTGATGCCAGCGGGGAGGGAGACGGCAGGGAGACGATCTTTGATTTTGTTTAACACGGTACAGACCTTACAGCGAAATATTCATCACTTCGTCGAGCGCGCTGTTGAGCTTGTTGCGCACCTGCATCATCGCCGAGAAGGCCACGCTGGCTTTCTGGCTCTCAATCATCGCGCCGGCTAAGTCGTCGCTCTGACCCATATCAATTGCGGTCTGTTTGGCGCTGGCGCTGTGCTGTAGCGCGTCCACGTTGTCGATGGCGTTATTTAACACGCGGGAAAAAGAGACCGAGTCGGTGCTGGCAAACGCGCTGTTCGCCGGGGCAATCGTCTGTGCGGTGTTGACCGAGCCGGCGGAAGCCAGCATGGCCGTTTGCTGCATACGGTCCAGCAGCGCCTGGTGCGCGGTGTTAATACCTGCGGCGGCAATCTTGTCCATTATTTCTTCCTTCCTGGCCTCAGGAATAACATTCAATATCAATGCCTTCGTCGCGCATTGACGCAAGGCGGTAACGCAGAGCGCGTGGGGTAATGCCTAAAAACTCCGCGGTCTTGGATTTATTGCCTTTATGGCGTTTGAGCAGATCGATAATGTACTGGTACTCCGCCAGACGTCCGTGCAGCTTCACGTCGCGGATGGCAGAACTGCCGGTATCCTGCTCGCGGTAAGCAGGCATGACGCCCACCGACGGGGTTTCCGGCAGCGGCACGCGCGCCACCAGACCAAAGTCGGCGGCTTTAATTTCATCGCCGTTGCCCAGAATCATGCCGCGCTGGATAACGTTCTCCAGCTCACGCACATTGCCCGGCCAGTCATAGCCGAGCAGCGCGTTGCGCGCATCGTCGCTCAGGCGCACGTCGCCTTTGTGGAAGGCGCGGTATTTGGCAATAAAGCGCTGCACCAGCGGCAGGATGTCCTGCTTGCGCTCGCGCAGCGGTGTGATGTGAATAGGTACCACGGAAATACGGTAAAACAGATCCTGACGGAAACGGCCTTCGGCAATTTCCTGTTGTAAGTCTTTATTGGTAGAGGCAATCAGTCGAATATCCAGCGGAATACGTTTATGGCTACCCAGGCGTTCAACTTCCTGCTCCTGTAATACCCGTAATAACTTCGCCTGTAATGACAGCGGCATATCGCCAATTTCATCCAGCAGCAGCGTACCGCCGTTTGCCTGCTCAAATTTACCGGCTACACTCGCCACCGCGCCGGTAAATGCACCTTTCTCATAACCAAATAAAATCGCTTCCAGCATACTTTCTGGAATAGCGGCGCAGTTAACCCCGACGTACGGGGCTTCACTGCCGCAGGCATGCTCGTGGATATATTTAGCGACACACTCCTTGCCCGTTCCTGTCTCACCAGTCACCAGGACTGATACATTATATTTAGCAACGCGGCGAGCTAATGAGATTACGCCCACGCTGGCAGGAGAAACGGCAACAAAACCTTCTCCGTGACGGTCTTCACGTTCAATGATAATGCTCATTTTGGATTACCAGTAAAAAAGAACAAATAAGGATAATGCGCTAAACCTTTATTAAACGTGCGCTGCAATCACCTTGCTACATAGAAGATTAAAAGCGTTTTTATAATGTTAATAAAGATTAAAGACTGCGGTATTTTCATGGGGAAAGAATCCTTCCGTGAAAATATGCTGCCTAGTATACGCATGGTGTAGGAAT